>CAYSZK010000011.1:12814-60768 GCA_964435495.1 uncultured Verrucomicrobiales bacterium | reverse complement strand
ATTCAGGACTGATCCGTGCCTCCGGACCAAAGATGTCCGGGCACACCTGTTTTCAGGGAGCGGACCCGACGCCTCCGCGCGGAGGCTCCGCCGCTGGGCTCCCGGTGGTTTCATGCCGGGGGGTTGACGGGGGCGTTTTGACGCGGAAATTGTCCGGCGTGGGACGTCGCATGGCATTCGGACGCAAGCGGTGGTTGCTGGTTCTCCTGGCCACAGGAGTGGTGGGAGCCGCGCCGTTGGCCGGGGGGCCCGTATGGTGCGCGGGATTCGCTCCGCCGCGCGCCACAAGCGAATCCTACGAAAGGTCGCGCGGGAAAATGGGGCAGGTCAAGGAAGCGTGGGCACAAGCCTTGCGCCGCTACGGCCAGGGTATGTTTCTGACGATGGCCCTGCCCCTGCTTGCGTTGGCGGGCGTGTTTGCCCTCTGGCACTTCCTGCGCAAGTCGTTCGAACCCCGGAAGACCGGGCGGAACTGTCCGCCGCTGGGTTTTCCGGATGAGCGAGGCCACCAGGTTGTCTTCGAGGGGTTGCCGGTGCCTTTCGATTTTGCATGGGACTACCCCCACCTCCTTGTGGACGGTACGCGTTACGACTTCTTGTATTGCAAGCGGGTGAAAGGGGCTGACAAGACCTGGGCGCTCCAGAACGGAATAACGCTGTCGTTTGTCAAGCGCCGGCGTTCGGGCGGCCAGGCGCCGTGAATCCGGCCAATGGCTGGTTTGCGGGGAATCCGCGCGCCACCGCGGCCACCTTGAACGCGCCGCCGAACCATCCGGGGTGGGCGAGCGTGCGCCAGGCTCCCGAAAAAGCGCGGGCCTCCACCGCCCGCGTCCCATCAAGATCGCCCATCCCCCGCAGCGCGTCCGCCGCGAGCGCGGTGAGAAACCGGTGCTGGTCCGTGAACCCCGCCAAGGCGGCGCCGGACGCGGTGGCGGCCCGCGCGAGGATCGAGAAATTGACGTGGGCCGTGATGTCCTGTTCTCCAGGCTCGGCGAGCACGTCCTCGCGGACAACCTGCCCCCGGTAGGCGCGCAACGTTCCGCGGTTGCGTTCCGGACGGTAATATTCCGCGGCCTCGTAGCCGTAGTCCATGACGAGCACCACGCCCATGCGCAGGGCGGCGCAGGCGTCGCGCGCCCAGTGTTCCGTGGCGGGATGCAATTCGGTCTCGAACCCCTCGACGCGCGGAACGCCGTACACGGCGGCGAGGCGCGCGGTTTCGGCGTCCAGCGGGCCGCACTCGGCCCACTGGAAGCCGTGGTGTTCCGTCCACGCGGCGCCCATCCTTCGCCAGGCGCCGGACCGGAAACGAATCCGCTCGACGGGAAAGGCGTCCAGCAACTCATTCCCAAAAAGCACTCCCACCCCCGCGCCAAAGGGCGAGGCGGGGAGGTCCCGGCTCCAGGCCACCGCTGCTTCCGGCGCCACGCGCGCCAGCGTGGCGCGTTGCGCGTCCGCAAGCGGGCCGAAGGGTTCGACGATGCCGAAACGGGCCGCGGCGGCGAAATCGGCGTCGAACGCGGCAACCCAGCGCGCGACGTCCGCCATCAGCCATCCGTCGCCGGCGCCCTGTTCCACCACGGCAAACGGCGCGGGCGCGCCCAACGCCCGCCACCAGGCGGCCATGGCCCCCGCCAGCAACTGCCCGAACAACGGCCCGGCGCGGGTGCTCGTCACGAAATCCCCGCCGGCGCCGATTCGCGCCCGGCTGGAGGCGTAATAGCCGCCGCCGGGATCGTACAGGCACGCCTCCATGAATTCGGGGAATGGCAACGGGGCCAGGCGGGCCTTCTCCGCCAGGCGCGCCGCGAGGCCGGGATGGCTCATGCGGGCCGTAGGCCGAGCACCCGCTTCAGCGCGCGGCAATACCCGGCGGGATCGGGCGCGGTGAGGATTCCGGACACAACGACCACGCGCTCCGCTCCGGCCGCGAGGACGGTGGGAAGGTTTTCGGACTTGATCCCGCCGATGCAGAAGACAGGCCTTCCAGCCGACGCGACGGCTTGGGCGATGTCGCGCAGGCCCACGGGCGCGTAGTCGGGCTTGGTTGGCGTGGGAAAGAGCGGGCCAAAGCCGATGTAGTCCGCGCCTTCCCGCGCGGATTCGCGCGCCTGCGCCAGGGAGTGGGTGGATTTGCCGACGATGCCGTCGGGACGCGCCAGCATGGCCCGCGCCTCCGGGACGGAAAGATCGTCCTGGCCGACGTGGACCCCTTCGGCACCGGACTCGCGGGCGGCCTCCGGATGATCGTTGACAATGAGCGGCACGCCGGCGGGGGCCGTGATCTCATGGACGGCCCGGGCCATCTGGGCGAGCGCAAGGGGCGAGGCTTCCTTGGCACGGAGCTGGAGGACGTCGGCGCCGCCGTTTACAAGCTGGCGGGCCATGGGAAGGAAGTCCACCCACGCGGTGTAGCCGGTGTCCAGGATCGCGTAGAGCCGGGCCGCGGCGAGCCGTTCCCGCGCCCAGCCCGGTGGGCGCATGATGCCGGGGGGTTTCACGGCTGCTGGGGCGCCAGCGGCGGGAACGTGAATTCGCCCACCTCCTGGCTTTCGCTGAGCTGGCCGAGGTCCCGCCCGTCGAGAACCGCGGTCAAAGCCGATGGCGGCCGGGCTCGGACATAGACGGTCTGGCCCTGCCACTCCAGTTCCTGTTCGGCGCCCATGACCCCGTCGTAGGCCGGGGATTCGTCGTTGCCGTTGATGACCACGTGCAGCCACACGGGCTCCGAGGCGCGCAGGCGCAGTTTGATGCTGGGGCGCACGGGCTCGGCGCGTGGCACGCTCATCAGCGGCGGGGCGTCCGGGGGCAGAATGCTCAGGCTTTCGGCCGCGGCTGGTTTGGCCGGGCGCTCGACCGGGGCCGGTTCTCTTTCGGCTTTCTTGCCTGGACGCGCCTCCTCGGCCGCCGGGGGGGAAACGTTGACCGCAAGGCCTTGCGGCTGCGGAGCGGGCTGGACGGGCGCGGCGCCCGGGCTGGGAACGAGCCCAAAATAACGGACCGCCGAGATGGCGAGGCTGACCAGGACCAGGCCAATAATCACGGAAATGATCTGGCCGCCAATTTTGGGTCCGGAAGGTTCGCGGACGCGTTGGACGGGGGCGGGCAGGTCTTCCAGCGGCTGGATGGCGACGGCGGCGGTGGGCGTGTCGCGGATGCGCCCGTTGAGCCGGCCCACCATGCGGGCTTCGTCCAGGCCCAGGGCTCGGGCGTAGGTGCGCACGAATCCGCGCGCGTGGGCGACGCTGGGGAAGCGTTCGAAGGCGTCCTTCTCGATGTCGTCGAGGTGGTCGGCGCGGATACGGGTGGCTTTGGCGGCGCCCTCGAGCGTCCAGCCGCGCGCCTGGCGCGCGCGCTTGAGTTCCGCGCCCAGCGGCTCGCCGTCGCCCTCGATCTTGATGACCTCGATCATGGCTCCCTGAATCTACTCCAATTCCGTGTACACTTCCCGCGGCTTCGCGCCATTCTCCGGACCGACAATCCCCCGGCGCTCCAGGATGTCAATCATTCGCGCCGCGCGCGTGTAGCCCAGCCGCAAGCGCCTTTGCAAGAGCGAAGTGGAGGCCTTGCGTTCCTGGCGCACGACTTCGACGCATTGGGCGATGAGTTCCTCGTCCTCCTCCGCCCCGTCGCCCTCCGCGCCCGCCGGCGCGGACAGCCGCTGATGGATGCCCGTGTCGTAGAACGCCGGGCTCCGCTTGCGGATGTGGCCGACGACCGCGGAAACCTCCTCGTCGGAAATGAACGCCCCCTGGGCGCGCACCAGCTTGGCGGAACCGGGGGGCAGGAACAACAGGTCCCCCTTGCCCAAAAGGTTCTCCGCGCCGCCGCTGTCCAAGATGACCCGCGAATCCAGGGCCGAGGGCACTTGAAACGCCACGCGGCTGGGGATGTTCGTTTTGATCACGCCGGTGATGACCGACGCCCGCGGGGTTTGGGTCGCGATCACCAGGTGAATCCCCGCCGCGCGGGCCTTGGCCGAAAGCCGCGCAATCGCGATCTCGACGTCCTTGGGCGCGGTCTGCATCAAATCCGCGAGCTCGTCGATCAGAACCACGATGTACGGAAGCCGGTCGGGCATCGGCGGTTCGGCGGGCAACACCGGGGCCGGCGGCGCGTCCTCCTCCGCCTCCTCCCCGCCTGGTTCCGCCCCGCTTTCCCCGGCGGACTCCAGCTTCTCGGCCAGGTCCAGCGTTTCCACGCCGCCTTCGTTGGCCCGGTTGCGGGCGTTGAACGCCGTGATGGTCCGCACCCCGGCGCGCGCCATGATCTCGTAGCGTTTTTCCATTTCGGCGATCACCCAGCGCAGGGCGACAAGCACTTTCTTGGGGTCGGTCACGACCGGCACGACCAGGTGGGGAAGCCCGTTGTAGGCCTGCAATTCGACCACCTTGGGATCGACAAGCACCATGCGCAGTTCGTCGGGCCGGAACCGGTAGAGCAGGCTCATCAGGATCGCGTTGATGCAGACCGACTTGCCCGACCCCGTCGTGCCCGCAATCAACAAATGCGGCATGTCCCCAAGGTCCGCAACCATCGCCGCCCCGTAGATGTCCTTGCCAAGCGCCAGCGGAATGCGCCCCACGGAGGCGGTCCAGTTCTCCGTCTCAAACAAATCCCGCAAGGTCACCGGCATCTTGTTGATGTTGGGAATGTCCACCGCCACGCTGTCCTTGCCGGGAACCGGCGCCAGGATGTTCACCGACTCCGCGCGCATCGCGCGCGCGATGTCCTTGTTGAGGTTTACAATCCGGTCCACGCGCACGCCCGGTTTCGGATAAATCTCGTAGCGCGTGATCGTCGCCCCGCGCGTGATGTCCCCGGGATCGGTCTCGATCCCGAAGTCCGCCAGCGTCTCGATCAGCCGCGCCCGGTTCAATTCCAGCTCCTGCTTGTTCGCCGCCGGGCGCCCGGCCTGGCCGCTGGCCCGCAGAAGGTCCACGGGCGGCAGTTCGTAGGCGCTAAAGTCCGGCGCCGGCGGCGGCGCCGCGGCCACGGGCGCGAACTTCGCCGGACGGGCGGGACGCGCCGCGCGGCCGCGATCGTCCCGCCCGGACGGGCCCGCCGCACCCGCTTCCGCGGTGTCGATGATCCGGGGTTCCGGACGGTCGGGCATCGTCCGCTCCCGTTCCGCCTCCGGCTCCTCCCCGCCGCCTGCGGGATCCGGCCCGGTCCGGCCGGGTCTTGGGAGGATGCCGGAGCGGCGCATCTCGCGCTCCAGGCGCCGGGCCTCGCGCTCCAGGCGTTTGCGCTCGATCTCAATGCGCCGGGCCGCGTCGGCCCGCGCGATCTGCCATTGGTAGATGCGCTCCATGAGCCACGGCCCAAAATCCCGCGCCAGTTGCAGGGGCCGGATGCGGAACAGCAGCATGAGCGCCACAAAATAGGCCGCTCCCAGCAGGAGCACGGTGACGACCGGCCCGATGAACGGCCTGGGAAACGTTTCCTTCAAGAATTCGGCCACGAACCCGCCGGGGCTCTGCAAACCCTTGTCCAACCGCCACTCGTCCAGGAACTGCGCGGGCGACTCCAGCAGCCCGGCGCCGCACACTATGATGACGCTCCCAAGCAGCGCAAACCGCCAGACCTTGAACTCGCGCGCCCACAAGGCCAAGCCGCAACCCGCGTAACACAGCAGCGGCGCCAGATACGCCCCGGCGCCGAACAGGAACAGCGCCGCCCCGCCGATATAGACGCCCATGGGTCCGGCCCAGTTGGTCGCCGCGTCCGGCGGCGTCTTCAGGAAACGGTTCTCGTCGGGATCGTAACTCACGAGGCTCAGCAACAGCACGGTCGCAAGGCAAAACAAACCCACCGCCCAGGCCTCGCGCCTGTGCGATTCCACCGGGCCGTTCTTCCGCCGTGCCATTCTCCATCCTACCGCGCCCGCGCGCCGGATGCGATGAAATAGAGCGGCCAAAGGTCAAAAGAAGAATGGGTAGCCCAAATCCGCGAAGGCCTTCTTCGCCTCGCCCAGGTGCCGGTTGCCCAGTTCCTCGAACCCGCCCCGGGCCCGGAAATCCGCCAGAAACGCGTTGATCTCCCGCCGAAGGGCGTCGTTGCCCTTGCGAATCCCCATGGCCCACGACTCTTTCCGGAACGGCTCCAGGATCGGGCGCACCCGCGCGCCGTGCTTGCGCCAGTGCTGGTAGACCGACCATTGATCGTAGAGAAACGCGTCCGCCTTGCCTTGCGCAACCTCCAGCGCGCACGCCGCGTCTTCGTCCAGCACCAGCAGCCGCGCCGCGGACAAATGCTCCGCCGCGTACATGTGGCCCGTCGTCGCCTTCTTCACCGCCACCACCGTGCCCGGCGTGCGCACGCCGTCGATCCCGCGCACCGGCGAGTCCGCCCGCGCCAGGATCGCCAGCCCCGTGGCCGCGTAGGGTTCCGAAAAATCAATCGACCGCGCCCGCTCCTCCGTCGCCGTCATCGAGGAAAGGATCACGTCGATCTTGCCGGTCTTGAGCGACGGTATCAGGCCGTCGAACGGCAGGTTCCGGATTTCCAGTTCGCGCCCCAGATGCTTTGCCAGGGCGCGCGCGAGGTCGGGACTGACGCCCGCGGGCTCGCCTTGCGTATCCGTCATTTCGAACGGCGGATATGCCAGCTCCATGCCGACCCGCAGGGGAGGCTGGGAGGACGGGGCCGCCGGCGGATTGCGCCCGCACCCGGCGAGGAAGGCGAGCAGGAGCGCGGCGGACACGGTCAAACGCAACGAGATCATGCGGCGGTCAGTCTGGGCGGGAATGCCGGTTTGCGCAAGCGGCGTGGCGGCGGGCGCGGCATGGCCACGCGGGACTCTTGACGGACCGGGCAAAGACTTTAGGCTGTCTTTATGACAACTCTTTCGGTAACGGAAGGCAGACAGAAGCTGGGTCTCTGGCTCAAGCGCGCACTCAGGGGTGAGGACGTTGGATTCGTCGTGGACGGGCGCGTGGTGGCATTGCGCCCTGTGGATGTTTATTCCGCGGACTTCGTGCTTCAGGAGTATGGCGTGTCGGAAACGCAGGCGGAGCAGGCTTACGAAAGCGTCAAAGCGGATGTTCAGGCTGCCGCAAAAGCGGGGCGCTCCAAGCTTTTCACCGGGACGCTGTGAGAATCGAACTGCATCCCCGGTTCGTGAAACGAATCCGGAAATGCGGAGCCGGTGAGCGGGAAAAAATTGCCCAGGCACTCCGCGGATTGGTGGATGGGTTCGGACACCCGCACCTTCACTCGGGCTTGGGCATCCGCCGCCTTCGGAAGGACCTGTTCGAGTGCCGCGCCGGGATCGGCTTGCGCGTGCTTTTCTTTGCGGAAAAAGGTGTTCTCACCGCGTATGATGTGATGACGCACGGCGAGATCAAGGCCTGGCTGAAAAGCTTTTGAGCCCCCCGTGCCCCCGGTTCCGTGGCTGGCGTGGCTGGGTCCCGGGCGGTTCAAGTCCCGGACGGCCCGGCCAGCTCCGCCGAGCGGCGGGCGGCGGCGCGCACGGCTTCGAGAAAGGCGGCGCGGACGCCACGCTGTTCCAATACCCCCAAGCCCTCGATGGTCGTGCCGCCGGGACTGGCCACGGCGTCCTTGAGCGCGCCGGGATGGGCGCCGGTCTCCAGCACCATGCGCGCGGCGCCCAGAACCGTCTGCGCCGCCAGCCGCTGGGCCAGGTCGCGAGGAAGTCCCGCCGCGACGCCGCCGTCGGCCATCGCTTCAATCACCAGATAGACATACGCCGGCCCGCTGCCGCTCAGGCCCGTCACCGCGTCGAGAAGGGTTTCCGGCACGCTGGCCACCAGTCCGGCCGCGCCAAAAATCTTTTCCGCAAGGGCGGTGTCCGCGGCGGTGGCCCCGGCCCCGGCCGCGAAGGCGGACATGCCCGCGCCGATGAGCGCGGGCGTGTTGGGCATGACACGGATGACACGGGTTGTTGCGCCCACAGCCGACTCCAGCGTCCGCAGGGTGACCCCGGCGGCAATGGACAGCACCAGCCTCCCCGCGAGCGGCCCCCGGAGCGAAGCCAGAACCGGCGCGGCGTGGGCGGGTTTCACCGCCAGGACGATTGTTCCGGCGCGTTGGACGGCGTCCGCGTTGTCCTCGAACGCCTCCGCGCCTGTGGCCGCGGAAAAGGCCGCGCGCGCCGCCGGGCTCGGGTCGGACGCGGCGACGCGGCCGGCGGGGAACAGGCCGACGCCGATCAGGCCCTTGGCGAGGGCCGTGGCCATGCGCCCGGCGCCGAGGAACCCGATGGCATTTTCCATGTCAGCGTTTGCCGAGAATCTCGCGGAGTTTGTCGAGGATTTCGCGGGGGTGGACCCAATCCTGGCCGGCGGCCTTGCCGGCGATCTGGTTGCCCTGGGCGTCGAGGACAACGAGATAGGGAATCCCGGCGGCCGCCAGGCCCCTGACGGCCTTTGCGCCTTTCACTTTGCCGAACGCAAGGGCTGGCCACGGCATCTTGCCCCATTCCATGTATTCCTTCATCTGCGCCTCGCCCTGGTCGGAGCTGATGAAGACAAGCTCAAACCCGGGGTGGGCCGCCTTCAATTCCGTGTAGGCCGCGACCAGGTCGGGCGTGAAGGCGCGGCAGGGCGGGCACCAGTGGGCGGAATAGTAGAGCGCCAGCACCTTTGTTTCCTTGAGCGCTTCGGCGGGCAGGGGCTTGATCCCGTCTTTCTCGAGCCGGACCAGGTTGCCTTTGAGTTCGTCCAGAACGCCGCCGGTGGCGGGACTGGAGGCCATGCTGAGGGTGAGAACGGCGGCCAGGGCCGCCCCGGCGGTGGAGAGATGGTGTTTCATCGTGGGTTGGACGCAAGTGGACCCTGGAATATTCCGGGATTCTTTGCGGGTGTAAAGCCCGGAAGCGCCCCGTGCGCGCTTCGCCCTTCGCGGGTTTTCGTGCCTTGTGATCCGCCGGATGCCGATTCGCGGGCCTTTTTTTAGCGCCCCGGCCCAACGCTGCCGACATTCCGGGCACCGGGGAGCGGAGTCAATCCCCCCAAACCAGCACGTCGTGCTCCTCAAGCCGGGGAATCTCCAGACGCGGGCCGGTCCACTCGCGGCCGGTGACCAGGCTCCGCGCCCGCGCTGAGGACGCCACGCCCGGAAGTTCCACGAGGATCGGCCCGACGGGGATGGGTTGCTCGTGGTAGCCGGGCCATGGGTTCGCGCCGGACAGGTTGACGAGGTGCAGGATGCGCCGGTCCGCCTGTTTGTACAGGTGGACGTCAATCAAGCCGCCGCCAGCGACGCGGACCGACACCCGGCCGCGCAGGCACCAGGCCACCGCGCCCGCCAGGATGGCGGCGTGGTCCGGCAGGCCGCGCAAGGCCGCGAGCCGGTCGAAATCGCCGGCGAAAAAGAGGACGCGGCCGCCGCCGGGCAGTTCGCGCGCGAGGATTACCGGCGTGTGCGTGGCGGGTGTGCGCATCCAACTGAACTCGGGCGGGTAGATCGGGAACGGCGGCACCCAGGTCGCGGCGGTTTCAGCGCCAGCGGCTTCGACGCGTTGGAGCCGCCCGCCGAAGGCAACGAGATCGGTGTCGCCAAGCCCGGAAAAGATCGCGTGCCGGGCGTCCGGCGCCGGCAGCCTGATATAGGAATGCGCGGCGTGGGTTTCCCAATCCGCCGAGCCGTCGCCTCCCTCCTCGCCGCCCAGACGCCGGATGCCGAAGAGATCGTCGAGCAACCCGGACGCGTGCGGCTGGCCGTCGGCGTCGAAACAGCCGGTGGCGCCGGTGGCGATCACTGCCCCCCCGGCCTGGGCGAAGGCGCGGATGGCGGCCGCCTGGGGGACGGTCATGGCGCCGAGGTTGGGCAGGATCAGGAGTTTGAACCGGGCGGACGCCTCCCCGAGCCGCGCGGCGGGAACGGGCAGGAACGGGACGCGGGCGCGGAGCAGCGCCCTGGCCCAGCCGTGGAGCGGGAGCTGGACCCGTTCGCGCGCGTCGTCGCGGCCGAAGAAGTCGATGTTGTCGTGCGACCACGCCAGCGCGGCGTCGGCGACAGGCTCCCGGTCAAACAGGTAGCGCTCGTTTTTCTCGTGCCATTCGAAGACCGGCCCGGCGACGGTGAGCTGGCGGCGGTCATGGCGCCCGCCGCCGACCTGATGCCACCAGGGCGCGATGCCGCCGGCGATGCCGCTGAACATCCAGAGCCGGGCTTCGGCCGCGGGGGTGGACGCCAGTCGGAACGTCCGTTCCCCGCGCGCGTAGAGCGCCATGCTTTCCGAAATGATCCGGTCCCAGCCGGCGGCCTCGTGCAGGAGTTTGCCGGCCAGGGCGTTTTGCTCGAAACCGCCAAGGGCCGTGCGCGATTGCTGGTCGGTCATGAGGACCGGCGCGCGGCGCCCGATCTTTTCGAGGTCGCAAAACATGACGTGGCCGCCGATGGGATCGGAATGGACCATGCCCAGCCAGAGGCAGTCCGGACCGCCAAGCCGCCGCGTGAAGGCGTTGTTCTCGTCCCAGAATTCCTCCCGCCGGCGGTAGTTCCAGCGAATCCACGCGCGGTAGGCGGGGTCGTCCCAGTCGGGCGCCGCCGGCAGTTCCCTTCCCGACGCGGCGTGGAAGCTGTTCCGGCAATGCGCGCAGTGGCAGATGGCCTTGCGCCCGGCCCCGGTCCAACTGTTGTCGGTGAATCCGTCGGGCCGGTAGCACGCGATGATTTCCTCCAGGATGCGCGGAAGATGCTCGCGGTAATAGGGGCCGTGGATGCAGGCGATGGCGCGCCCGCCGGCGGTGGCGGTCCGTCCGTCGGCGCCCGTGGTGAACCAGTCCGGGTGCGCTTCGGCGAGGCGCATTTCGGCGCGGTTGGAGTCCATGCGGGCGAGGACGGCCAGCCCCTCGGCGCGGGCGGCGGCGGTGAGTTCCCCAAACAAATCCCGGTTGCCGAGCATGGCCGCGCGGTAGTGGAAGGGCACCTGGGACGGGTAGTAGGCGACGATGCCGCCGGCATTGACGATGACCCCCTGGACGCGGGTGCGGCGCCAATGGGCCCGCCACCAATCCACGTCGAGTGTTGCGGGATCGTCCTCGGTTAGGTTGACCTGGCCCCAGCGCCGGGTCCGCTGGAACCAGGGCGTGGCGCTCAACGCCGGGCCTCCAGCTCGCGGGCGCGGAGGCCGTGCGGATGGGGCGGGGCGGACGTGTGGGATATTTTCATGGGTAGGGAATTGCTATCATTAAATGAATAGGCTTGTCAACCAGCGGGTAAGGCGGAAGGGCGGGCCGCGCGGTTACCGGGCGGGGCCGGGAAGGCGGGGGGCGGCAAACTGGCGGACGGTTTCCATCGGCAAGAAAAGCGACAGCGGTTCGGCGGGCAGAGGGACAAATCCAAACCGCGCGTAGAACGCGGCGGCCGCATCGTCTTTCGCGTCCACGAACAGTCCGATGCCGCCGGCAAGGTCCGCGACTGCGGCGGTGCGGTAAAGGGATTCCGCCAGCAGCGCTTTGCCCAGGCCCTTCCCCTGGACGTTTCGCGCCACCGCCAGCCTCCCCAGCCGAACGGCCGGAATTCGTTCCGGCAATCTTTTGGCCCATTTGGCCGGAACATTTCCGCCGAGCACCTGGCAGATGGACAGGGTGAAAAAGCCGAGAATCGCCTTGGGCGCGGACGCCGTCTCTTCAACAAGCACGAAGGTCCGGGAGACCCCCTTGGAGATGTGCTGCCGCGCGGTCTGTTGCAGGAAACGGTTGAGCGCCTCCACGCCGCAGTCAAAGCTCGCGCGGTCGTGGGCGGCGTCGAGCGGCTCGACTTTAAGCACGCACAATGTCCCGGTGGAGGGTCCGGGCGGCAAGGAGCGCTTTGTTGGGTTTGGGCGGATTGTCCAGCAAGGCGAAGACACGCCTGGCCTGCTCGCGGCCCAGCCGGATGACGCTTTCCCGCTCCAGCGTTTCCTGGGCCTGGCGATGCGCCGCCTGAACCACAAACTGGTTGAGTGGCGAACCGGCGAGGTCCGCCGCCGCCTGAATGGTTTTTCGCACCGCGAGCGGGATGCGCGCGACCAGCCTGACGTTGGCGGTTGTTGTTTGGCTCATGGTGCCATTATGGCACCGGACGGCAATGGTGTCAACGCCGGGCCTCCAGTTCGCGGGCGCGGAGGCGGAGCTGTTCCACGCAGAAATCCGTGAACGCCATGGGCGCCTCGGGCCGGTTCGCCGCAAGGAAGGCGCTCATCAACGGCGCATAGACGTCCGCCGGAAGTTTCACGCCCGTCACCGGCGACAGGGGCACGGGCCCGGAGCCATACGCGCGGAGCCAGTCCGGGATGGCGGGCTCGAAGGCCGCCGGCGCGGGTTGCGCAAAGAACAGGCGCGCGGCGTTCCCGCCGGTGAACGCCTCGAACTCGGAGTCCGTGGCCTGGACGCCAAGGGCGCGGATCCAGCCGCGGGCCTGGGGAATCTGTTCGTTGCGCCAGAAGAGCACGGGATACTCGCTCCCCCAGAGGACGCGGTCCCATCCGCACGCGGCGATGGCGCGCTCCACCCACGGCAGGAGGTCGCCGTGCGGGTGCGGCTGGCGGCTGCCGACGCCGCCCTGGCGCGAGAAGATCGGAAAGAACCGGTCGTGGGCAAGCAGGGCGCCGACATCTTCGCGGTCCAGATCGTCCGGGGACGGGCGCAGGAAATGGGGGGCGGCGACGCGGGCGCCGGGGAAGCGGGCGAGCCAGGCGAGGTAAAAGGCGGAATGGCGCGGCGTGAGGATGGGATCGGTGGCGAAGGCCCAGCCGTTGGCGGCGCCGAGTTCGTCCATGAGCGCGGGGTTGTCGAAGGGCTCGGCCTGCTGAAGCCGGAAGCCGATGGCGCCCGCGGCCATCATGAGGCGCGCGGCTTCGAGGCGGCGCTCCGGCGTTTCGCCAAAGGGCACGCCGATGGCGCGGATGCGGCCGCCGCCCAGGCGCGCGGCTTCGGCCAGAGCCCCGACATCGGGCACCCCGGGTCCCAGGACGAGGACGGCGCGGGCGGTTCCCCAGCGGTCCATGGTGGCGAGGGCCTCGGCGGCGGACCCGAACCGCGGCCGGCCGACATGCATGTAGGCGTCGATGGTCATGCGCGGCGGGCTCCGGTTCGTGTGGGATTCATGGTGCCGCGGCCCTCACACGTACATCTGGAAGAGGTCGTCGAGGCTGGGGCGCTCGCCGGTGCGCGCGGCGATGGCGAGGTTCTCCTCGACGCGCCTGGCGCTGCGGGTGCCGATGAGCACGACATCGACCAGGGGGTTGGCGAGCGGGAACTGGATCAGGGCCGGGGTGTAGTCGAAGGTGTTGGCGGGGTTTACGCGCTGGACCCAGCGATGGAACACGCTGGAGGTGGTCGCGCGCATCGTGACGATGCCCATGCCGCGGGCCTCGCACTCGTACAGGATGCCGGTCTTCCATTTCGGGTCGCAAGGATGCTGGAACAGGAAATTGTAAAGAATCTGGACCACGTCGAACCGCCCGGACCCGGCGAGTTGGAACGCCTGGGGATTGAGCGCCTCGACGGTGAATCCGATGTGGCGGACGAGGCCTTCCCCGCGAAGGCGTTCGATCTGGTCGAGCATGCCGCCCTTGCGCAGGACGCGGTCCGCGATCTCCTCCGTGTAAACCGTGCCGTGAATCTGGAGCAGGTCGATCCGGCCGCGGCGAAGGCGTTTGAGGCTTGCCTCCAGCGAAGCGCGGACGTCCGTTTCCTTCCACGCACCGGCTTTGGTGGCGAGGAAAATCCGGTCTTCGGCGGCGCCCGCGAGGCCTTCGCCAAAGAGCGATTCGGAGGCGCCGTCGCCGTAGCCGGGGGCGGTGTCGAAGTAGGTGATGCCAAGTTCGAGCGCGCGCTGGATGGCGGCGAGGACGCGGTCGCGGTCCGCTCCCTGCGCCGGGTCGAAGGCGCCGAGATAATTTTTGAGTCCGGCGGTGGCGCCGCCAAAGCCGATGCGGCTGACGACCCGCCCGGTGCGCCCTAGCACGGCGGTTTCGACGGGGTCGGGCATGGACGGCATTGTAGGGCGGGGAATGAACGGGTTCAAGTATTTGCGAAAGGTAATTTTGCGTTTGCATCCCTCGGAAACCTGATTTTGGAGCCGAACCGGGCGGGCTCGGGCCGGCTTGTTCCCTGCGCGTGGCAAGCGGCGTCCGCAAGCGGCATCCGCAAGCGGCATCCGCAAGCGGCATCCGCAAGCGGCATCCGCAAGCGGCATCCGCAAGCGGCGTCCGCAAGCGGCGTCCCGCCGCTTGGCGCGTGGGAAGGGCGAGGCGGTTGGGAGCGGGACGGGGAGGCCCCGTTCACTTCCGGCTTGGAAGCGGGCGCGGAACCGGCATGCTGGGCAGGTGACATGGCGCCGCGTGCTGCAAGAGGTCTTTGACCAGTTTGTGCGGCAGGATCTGCGTCCGCTGCCGCTGGCGGAGTCGATCCGCGGCATGGACGGCGCGGCGTGGCGGCGGGATTTGTTGGTCGGCCTGCGCGTGGCCGCGATGGTGATTCCCGGCGCGGTGACGTATGCGGCGATCGCGGGATTGCCGGTGGGGCACGGGCTGGTGGGCGCGGTGGTGGCGGTGGTGGCGGGGGCGCTGTTCGGCGGGTCGCGTTTCATGCTGGTGCTTCCGACGCGGGTGACGTCGATCATGGTGTTCAGCCTGTTCATCGGGCTGGGGGCGGCGGAATCGGAGAACCTGGGCGTGCTGACCCTGATGACCGGGCTGTTCCTGCTGAGCGGCGCCGCGCTGCGGCTGGGGGATTTGGCGCGGTTTGTCTCGCGCAGCGTCGTGGTCGGGTTTACGGCGGGCGCGGCGTTGCTGGTCGTCGTGCAACAGGTCCATCTCGCGTGCGGATTTTCCATCGACCAGGCCCGGTCGTTGATTGAAATTTGTGACCGGACTGTCCGGAGCCTGGACCAGATCGATCCCGCCGCGGTGGCGGTGTCCTGCGTGACGGCGGCGGTCTGGGTGCTGTGTGTCACGGTGTGCCGGCGGGTGCCGGCGTCGTTGGCGGCGCTCGCGGCGGGCACGGTGGCGGGAATCTGGCTGGGCCGGAACGGGGCGGAGTTTGTCCTGCTGGAACCGGCGGGGTGGGGGGATTTCGCGTGGCAACCGCCGGCGACCGACCTGGCGACGGCGACGCGGATGGCGGGGATGGCGGTGGCGTTGAGCGTGCTGATCGGGTTGGAGGCGGCGTGGACCAACCGGGGGCTGGCGGTGCGTTCGGGCGAACGGCACCAGCCCAATCAGGATTTGCTCGGGCTGGGCCTGGCCAATGTGGTGTCGGCGTTTTTTACGGGGTTGCCGGCGGGCACGTCCAAGCTGGGCGCCGAGGAACTTTTCCTGCGCCGCGCAACGCCTGTGGCGGCGCTGGCCGCCGCGGCGGTGACGGCCCTGGCGGCGGGGTTGCTGGGGTTCGCGGCCGGCTGGATTCCGGTCCCGGCGGTGAGCGCCGTGATCCTGTGCACGGGCTTTCAGCTCATCGACTGGCAGCACCTGCGGATTTCGCTGAGCGCCACCCTGCCCGACGCGGTGATCCTCGCGGCCAGCGCGTTTGCGGCGATCCTGCTGCCGTTGGACCTCGCGCTGTTCCTGGGGATGGGCACGTCGTTTGTCCTTTTCCTGCGGCGCACGCAACCGCCGCGTCTGGCCGAGTTTGACGCGGAATCCACCGCCGGGAGCGTGGCGGCGTCGAAAGACCCGGAAGTCCTCGTGATCCATGTGGAGGGGGAGGTTTGGTTCGGGGCGTCGGATATTTTCCGCCAGGGCATTGAAATCGCGGGACGCCATCCGGGCACGAAGGTGGTGATCCTCCGGGTTCGCGACGCGCGGTACTTCGACGCGACCAGTTCCCTGTCCCTGATCGAGTTGGTGAACCACCTGCACGCCGGCGGGCGCCATCTGGTCATCGCCGGAGTGGGGCGCGACATCCGGGATGTGCTGCGCCACTCCGGCGTGATCGACGCCATCGGGCGCGCGAATCTTTTCGTCACCGCCCCCGCCGCCGGCGACCGGGCGATGCGGGACGCGATGCGGCGCGCGGAGGAGTTGATCGGGCGGGAACCCGGCGAGGTCCGGATTTTTCACGACCCCGAACGGGACGGCCCGCGGGCTTCGTGAGGGGGCGCGGAGGCGGATCGATCCAGAGGCGGGCGGCGGTCCGGCGGACGCGGAGGTTGCGTCGAAGATTGGCCGCGGCGGGCGCGCCGGCGGCGAGCAGGCCCAGCACCGCCGCGGTTTCGGAAAAGTCGGGGTCCAAACCCGTCTCGTTGCGAATCCACAGGCGGACGGCCCGCCGGGCGAGGGCGGGGGGCAGCCCGGCGAGGGCGCGGGCCACCAGGCGCGCGGGACGGGAACGGTCGCGGAGCTGGGGGAGGGCGGCGGCGGCGCACGCTTCGGCCCAGGCTTCGTCCTCGGCGAGAATTCCCGCGGCGCGCAGGATGCGTTCGGGCAGGCCGGGGCCGCCCAGGCGGATGAGAAGCGGCAGGAGCTTGTGGCGGACGGCGGCGCGCAGGCGGGTGGTATCGCGGTTGACCGGGTCTTCGATCCATTGGAGCCTGGCGCGACGGGCGGCGGCGAGGATTTCGGACCGGGAGACATGGAGCCATGGGCGCAGGATGCGCAGGCCGTCCCGTTCGCTGGCGGGGCGCATGCCGGCGAGGCCGCGCGGTCCGGCGCCGCGGATGAGGCGCATCAGGAAGGTTTCGGCCTGGTCGCTGGCGGTATGGGCGGTGACGAGGGCGTCGAGGCGGTGTTGCCTGGCGGTTCGGGCGAGGAAGGCGTACCGTTCCTCCCGCGCGGCTTCTTCGGTCTTGGGCGTGGACGCGCGGGCGCGCCCGGCGGAAAAATCCAGGCCGAGGGCGCGGGCGAGGCGGCGGCAGAAGCGGGCGGTCTCGTCCTCGGCGGGGCGCCAGCGATGATTGAAGTGGGCGGCGAGGGGGCGGAAGCCGGCATGGGCGAGGGCGTGGAGGAGCGTGACCGAATCGACGCCGCCGGAGAGGGCGAACACAAACCGGGCCGGGAGCACCCCGGCGGGCGCGGGGAAAGTAGCGGCGCTCGCGTCATTATAAGCGCGCCTTTTGGTGGTGGGGGCGGCGGGATTGCGCTTGCCACGGGTTGGGCGGGCGGGTAGTGCATTAGGCATCATGATCGTTACCACTGACCAACTCTATAAACACGCTTATGGCAAGTATGCCGTGGGCGCTTACAACATCAACAACGCCGAGCAGACGATGGGCCTGTTCCGGGGCTGCATTGACTCCAAGGCGCCGTTCATCATCCAGATTTCCAAGGGGGCGCGCAAGTACACCGACAAGCGGATGTTGGAGGCGATCATCCGCGCCGCCGAGCAGATTTTTCCGGAGGCGGTCTTCGCGGTGCACTTGGACCACGGGGACGAGGAGACCTGTTACGACTGCATTGACTCCGGGTTTTACAGCTCGGTGATGATCGACGCGTCGCATGAGCCGTTTGACGGGAACGTGGCGATCACCAAGCGCGTGGTGGACCGGGCGCACAAGAAGGGCATTTCGGTCGAGGCCGAGCTGGGCATGCTGGGCGGCGTCGAGGAGGACATCCATGTGGACGAGGGCAACGCCTGCCTGACCAATCCGGACGAGGCGCTGGAGTTCATCAAGCGCACCGGATGCGATTCCCTGGCGGCGGCGATTGGCACCAGCCACGGAGCCTACAAGTTCAAGGGGCAGCAGTCGCTGCATTTCGAGGTGATCGAAGGCATCCGCGACAAGGTCAAGGCGGCGGGCATGCCGCCCGTGCCCATTGTCATGCACGGTTCCAGCTCGGTCCCCGTGTCCGAGGTCAAGCGGATCAACGAAGCCGGGGGCAAACTGGACCCCAGCGCCCGCGGCGTGAACGAGGAGGAATATTTCCCCGCCGCCAAACTGGGCGTGACCAAGGTAAACATCGACACCGACGGGCGTCTGGTCTGGACCCGGGTGCACCGCGAGTTTTTCCGCGACAAGCCTTCAGAGTTCGATTTCCGGCCGCCGGGCAAAGTCTTCATGGACGAGTACGCCAAGTTTATCGCCCACAAGAACGGCAAGCTCGGATCCGCCGGGCAGCTCGAGTCGGTCCGCGCCTCCGTCGGGAAAAAGTAGCCGCGGCGGAAGCCGTTCCGTCCGCCCGCGCCGGCTCACTCCGGGGGCGGGACCGCCAAGCCATCCAGCAGCGCGGCCCCGGCGATGCGCCGGCGCGCGAGGGCCGCGAACGCGGGGTCGCGTTCCACGCCGAGAAACCGCCGCCCAAGGCGCACCGCGGCCACGCCCGTCGTGCCGCTCCCGGCAAACGGGTCCACCACGAGATCGCCGGGGCGCGACCCCGCCGCCACGATGCGTTCCATCAAGGCCAGCGGCTTCTGCGACGGGTGGCCCGCCTTTTCCCGCGAGTTCCCCTTGAGTGACGGGATGCGCCAGATGTTGGTGGCGTATTTGCCCGCCTCCAGGTGCCGGCGCCGCGCCTCCATGTCTTTGTAACGGGGGTCGCGCAGGTAGGCCCGGATGCGCGCGGGGTCGTAGGGCTCCCGCACGGCGTTCTTGTCGAAGTAGGGGCGGTGCGGCCCCTTGCGCAGCACCAGGATCATTTCGTAGCAGGGCGTGAACGAGTCCCGGCGCTCGTCGGAGCCCACCACACGGTCCCAAATGACCAGGTCGTGGAACGCCATCTCGCCGCACGCCTGCGCCATCAGGTGCAGGAACGCGTGTTCCCGCTTGCCGGGCTGCCCGAACACGAACACCAGCCCGTCGTCCCGCAACGCCCGCCGGCATAGCCGCAGCCACTCCATGGACCACGCGACATAATCCTCCGCCGCCGGCCATTGGTTGTCCCATGCCTCCTTTTCCTGGACGCGGAAATACGGGGGATCCGCCGCGGCCAGTTGGACGCTCCCGGGCTCAAGGCGCCCAAGCCATTCCCGCGCGTCGCCCTCGTCCACGCGCCAGGATTCGCCGCCGGGATTCGGTTTCATCGGGCGGTGGTTTCCGGCGTTTGGCCAGGCCGTGCGGCGCGGATTCTCCGTCCGCGGCCTTCACTTGGGGCTTGCCAGCGCGCGCGGGCCGGGCGAGCCTCTCCGCGGCGCGTTGCCAGGAGGTCCTTCATGCCGTTGTCGTTCATGTCCATGGTGGGAATCGCGTTTGTGGCCGGGGTCATTGTGTGCCTGGCGCTGATAAGCATCTACAACGCCCTGGTCATCCTGCGCAACCGTTTCCGCAACGCCTACGCGCAAATCGACGTCCAGCTCCGCCGCCGGTACGACCTGATCCCAAACCTGGTCGAGACCGCCAAGGGGTATCTCGCCCACGAACGCCAGACGCTGGAAGCCGTCACGCTCGCCCGCAACCAGGCCGCCGCCGCCGAAGCCCGCGCGGCGCAGGCCCCCGGCGACGCGGGCCTCATGAAATCGCTCAACGGGGCCGAGGCGATGCTCACCGGCGCGCTGGGCCGGCTCCTTGCCGTGGCCGAGGCCTATCCCGACCTCAAGGCCAATGCCCAGATGCGGCAGCTCGTTGAGGAGATCACCTCGACGGAAAACCGGATCGCCTTCGCGCGCCAGGCCTACAACGACGCGGTCATGGAGTACAACACCGCGCGCGAAACCTTTCCCAACAATATCGTCTCCCCGATGCTCGGCTTCGCGTCCGCGGAACTTTTCGCGGTTGCCGGCGAGGCGGAAAAGGCCGCGCCCAAGGTCTCCTTCACGTAGCCGCCTCGAAGCCCGGCAGGGCGGGCTTGTCGCTGGTGCCGAACCGGTCGAGCTCGACGCCCATGTGCCGCGCCAGGGCCACGAAGAGATTGCTCAGGGGCTGGTTGTTTTTGGGGTCGAACGCAAGGTGCTGCCCATGCCGGAAACCGCCCCCGGCCACCAGGATCGGCAGGTTGTGCCAGTCGTGGGAGCTGGCGTTGCCCAGGTTCGACCCGTAGAGCACCGCCGTCCGGTCCAGCAGCGGGCGCCCGTCCTCCTGGATGCCGTCCAGCGCCCTCAGAAAATCCCGGAACGCCTGGAACTGCGCCATCTCGACGAGTTTAAGCTCGGCGATCTTGGCTTCATCCCGGCCGTGGTGGGAGAGGTTGTGCCAGTCCTGCGTGACGCCATCGACCACGGGCACGGCGTTCATGCCGTTGAGATGGAACACAATCGTCCGCGTCGAATCGGTCTGCAACGCCAGCGCGATCATGTCGTTCATCAGGCGCGTGCGGCCAATGGCGTCCTGCTTGTTCTGGATGTCAGTGGGCGGCGGCGTGTCCACGACCGGCTTGGGTTTGTGAATCCACTCCTCGTTCTCGAGCAGCCGGGTCTCCAGGCTGCGCACCGACTCCAGGTACTGGTCCAGCTTCCGCTGGTCCCCCCGGCCCAGTTCCGAACGCAGTTTGTTCGCCTCCCCCCCGACGGTGTCCAGAATGCTGCGCCCGGTCTTGAGCGCCCGCACCTGGGTCTCGGCCTCGGCGGGCGTCCCGGCGAGGAACAGCCGCTTGAAAAGCCGCGACGGCGACGTCTCCGCCGGGATTTCCACGCCGCGCGCGTTCCACGACAGGGACCCGCCGGAGGTGGCCAGGGTCAGGTAGGGTTCGCGCGTCTCGCGCCCGAGCCGGGAGGCGATGAGCTGGTCGATGGAAATGCTGTTGGCAAAGCCAGGCAGCCCCGGCCGCCGCGCCGCCGTCAGCCACGTCAGCGTCGAGGCGTGGCCGTTGATGCCGTTCTGCTCGGGATGGCTCAACCCCGAGAACACCGTCATCCGGTCCTGAAACTCCCGGAGCACCTCCAGGTAAGGCGACGGCGCGTAGGCCGCGCCGGCCTGTTCGGGAAAGAAATACGGCCCGTGGAACCCGAGGCCCGCCCCGAAAATCACCAGCCGCCGGGGCGGCGCCGGCCCGGCCGCGCGAACCAGGCCGGGGGTCATGGCTTCGAGCCAGGGCAGGCTCAGGGTGACGCCAAGCCCCTTGAGGAAGGCGCGGCGCGACAACGGCTGGCGGACGGCGATGCGGGGTGTGTGCATGGGAGGGTTCCTGGGGTGGTTCTATTTGCTGAGGAAAATGCCGCTCTGGACAATCTGGTGGACGAGGTCGCGCAGGCCGCCCTTGCGCACGGTGGTTTCGCGCGCGATCCGCCGGAGTTCGGCCCGGTCGGAAAAGCCCATCTCGCGCCCCGTGGCAAAGGTCATCAGCTTCGCCGCCACGCATTCGTGGATGCGCATGGGCTGGGACAGCAGAAGCTCCTGGAATTGCGCGAAACCGGTGAACTTTGACCCGTCCTTAAGTTCGCCGGACGCGTCCACGGGCCGGTTCTCCTTGAACGACACCGTCCGCACGCCCACCTTGCGCGCCGCTTTCTCGCCCTCCCCCGTGCCGCGGAACCGCTCGCGCCAGCCGCCAATCGCGTCGTAATTCTCCAGCGCGAATCCCGGCGGGTCGATCAGTTGGTGGCAGCCGGCGCACTGCGGCGATTCGCGGTGTTTCTCCAACATCTCGCGCATGGTGGCCGCGCCGCGAATGTCCGGCTCGATCCCCGGCACGCCCGGCGGCGGCGGCGGCGGATGGATGCCCAGGACGCGTTCGAGGACAAAGACGCCCCGGATGACCGGCGAGGTGCTGACCCCGTTGGCCGACACCTTGAGGACCGCGGCCTGGGTGAGCACGCCGCCGCGGCGGCTGCCGGCCGGCAGCGCCACCCGCCGGATGTCCATGCCCTCGACGCCCTCAATGCCGTAGTGCTCCGCCAGGCGCGAGTTCAGCATGGCGAAATCCGATTTCACGATGTTCAGCGGGCTCAGGTTCCGGTCAAGCAGCTCCCGCAGGAACGCCCGCGTCTCCGCCAGCATCGATTCCTGGAGCACAAGGTCGAACTCCGGGTAGAGCCGCGGATCGGGCGTCGTAAAGGTGATCTCGCGCAGGTTCAGCCACGCGTCCGTGAAGTCCGCCACGAACCGCTCCGCCTCCGGCGCGCCCAGCAGCCGCTCGGTCTCCGCCCGCAGCACCGAGGGCAGCCGCAGCCGTCCCTGCCGCGCCGCCTCCAGCAATCCAGCGTCCGGCGGGCCGCGGCGCAGGAAATAGGCCAGGCGCGCCGCAAGCGCGTAATCGTCCAGCCGGCCCGGCGGCTCGATCAGGTAGAGAAAGTCGGGCGCACACAGGACCGCCACCGCCGCCGTGCGCAACGCCGCCGTGAAACCCGCTCCGGCCTCCATTTCCGCCAGCAACAGTTTCACGTAGGGCGCCGCGTCCCCGTCGTTGGCCGGACGCCGGAACGCGGCCTCCGCGAACCCCCGCAGCAGCCGCCGCGCGTCGGCTTCGGGATCGGCCGGGGAGACGTCCAGCGACGGGGCGCGCTTGTCCCCGGTGGTTTTGGCGCCGGCCAGCAGGCCGCCGAGCAACAGTTGCTGGCCCCGCGGCGGCCACTCGCCAAGGAGCGGGCCTTCGACCTCGACGCTCTCCACGACGAGGCCCGCGCCGGGGTAGTCGCGCGGCCCCTTGTCCCGCATGGTGCTGTAATCCATCGAAAGCTCGGGGCGCAGCCGCAGCCCGTCGCCCGCCTGCAATTTCACGCGGGCCTGGACCGTGCCGCTTTGGGCGCCAAACTCAAACTGGGCGACCGGCTCCCCGATACTCCCCAGCCCCGCGAAGGAGCCCGCGCGCAACGCGAACCGGACCGGCGCGTCCGCCTGGTGGGTCCGGCCCGTGACGGCCACCCGGTAGAAACCGGCCGCGGGCGCGCGGAATTTCGGGACCACCGCCGCGGGCCGCGATCCGTCGTTGAAAATAACCGCCGTTCCATCGGGTTCCACGATCCACGACATGTCCCGCTTGTCGGCGGCGAGCGGGCCGGGCGGCGTGGGGTTCCCCTCGGGCGCGAGTTTGTAGGACGCGGATTTCGTCTCGGGCCGCTGCGTCATGCCGAGCAACGCCTTCAAGGCGCCGTCGGCGGTGTCGAGATAAACATGAAGCTGCGGCTCGGAGAGGCCCAAGGCCTCGCCGAGATTGTCGAACCCATGCGCGACCGGGTCTTCCGGCAGGTTCTGGCGCAGGGACAGGTGCGTGCCCAGCAGGTCGTTGATGGTGTTCTCGTATTCGATCCGGTTGAGCCTCCGCAACGCCGTCCCCTTGCTCCGGCTGTGTTGGGCGGTGAGATCGCGTTCGAGCAACGCCAGAAAACCCTTTCTGTCCGCCATCGGCGGCTGGACCTTGTCCCGGGGCGGCATCTCCAGCGCGTCCACGCGGTCGAACACCTGCACCCACCGGGCGTGCCCCGCCTCCCCGCCGCCCCACGGCAGGGCGCCAAGGTCGAGCCCGCCCTTCTTCGACCCCGAATCGTGGCAGTCGATGCACCAGCTCTCGAGGAAATCCCGCGCCTGCGGCGGCGCCTCGCTGTAGTCGGCGGCGCGGGCGGCCCCGGACACAAGCATGGCCGCGCCAAGGAGGCGAAGGCACGCCTTCCTGCCGGCCGGGGCAAGCCGGATGGCGGGGCCTGGTGCGTTAGATTTCATCTGGTTCGGCTCGATAAAGCTAATAGCCGCGGCGGTCCCGGCAAGCCCTCCTTTGGTAGGGAGGGAACGGCGATCCGCGGCTTCTGTTCGCGGCGGCGGTGGCGCTTCCCCAAGCCTCTCGGCCTTCGCATCGGGCGCGCCCGGATTCCCCCGCGGTCCCGCATCGTCAGGCGTTCGGGAAAACATCGTGGGACCACCGATTGGGCTCCCCAACCGCGAAACGCGGGCTAGTCTCTGGCGCTGCCATGGTCAACATTCCGCTTCCCGAAACGCCCGGTTCCGGCAAGTCCGCCGGGCCCTCCCTCGCCGAGGCCCTCGCCGCCCCCGCGCCCATGGGATGGACCGGGTTTCTCGCCCTCAAATCCGCCGAACGCCGGACCGCGCGCAACGGCACCTCCTTCATGCGCTGCACCTTCGCCGACGCCGCCATGGCCGTCGCCGCCAACGTCTTCGAGGACCGCGCTTGGTTCCAGCCCCTCGCCGCCCAGGAATGGCGTCCCGGCGACCATTTCAAGGTCGAAGGCCGCGTTTCCACCCATCCGCAGTACGGGCGCCAGATCGAGATCGCCCGCATCCGGCCCGTCGGAGAACGGGACGCCGCCGCCGGGTACCGCCCCGAAGATCTAATGGAATCCGCCCCGGTCGATCTGGACGCCTTCTGGCGGGAGCTGCTGGAGGCCATCGCCGCCGTCGAACCGGCGCCCTTGCGGGAGACGGTGCGCGCTCTCTTTGAGGCCCGCGCCGATGGGTTCCGCACCGCCGCCGCCGCGCGCAACGCCCATCACGCCTGCCGCGGCGGACTGCTCCAGCATACCGTCATGATGCTGCGCGAGGCGCGCGCGCTGCTGGCCGTGCCCGATTTTCCCAGGCCGCACCCCGGCCTGGTGGCGGCCGGCATCCTCCTCCACGACCTGGGCAAGACCGTGGAGCTGGAGCCCTATCCGCGCCTGGGGTACACCACGGAGGGCAGCCTTGTCGGGCACATGCCCATTGTGCTCGCATGGCTCGACGCCGCGGCGCCGGCGCACGGCTTGGAGGGGGAAATCCTGCTTCACCTCAGGCACATCATCCTCAGCCATCACGGCCAGCACGAGTTCGGCGCGCCTGTGCTTCCCCAAACCCTGGAAGCGATGTTCGTGCATCTCCTCGACAATCTCGACGCGAAACTCGAAATGATCCGCCACGCCATCGCCCGCCTCGAACCGCACGAAGCGGCCACCGAGAAGCTCTGGGCCCTGGACAACCGCACGTTCCACCGTTCCCCGGCGCCGTGACCCCGCCGCGAAGGCCCCCGGCGGACGCGCTGGGATTGGACCGGGACCCGGGCAGGGGCGGGGGCAAACCCGCTATTGCCATTGGGCCGCGGGCGGGCAAATTGGTGGCGAGGCGCCCGTAGCTCAGCGGATCAGAGCATCTGACTTCGGATCAGAGGGCCGGGGGTTCGAATCCCTCCGGGCGCAATCCTTATTGGGGGAAAGCCGTGGCTGGGGCCGGGATCGAATCGGCTATCCTTGCCCTTGGCAATGACTGCGTGAGGTGATCGTGCAATTCGATCCCTGGGTGTTTTGCATTGGAGGGCGTCCGGATCAGACGAGGACGGCGGCTTGAACCCGCCTGGCCCTTGGGCAGCCGCGCGGCGCGCAACGCCCCGGCGGTTTCTTCGCCCCCGATAATGTCCACATCGTTGCTGGCCAGGGCGGCGTCAACGCCCATTTGAAGCGGGCAGGAACCGAACACGGTTACCGAAAATGGCCGGCCGCGGTCCAGGACGGTGAGCGCCTTGCGCAAGAGCCGTCCGCCGCCGCTGTTCCAGTCAAGGAGTGGCCGCCAGAGTGTCCGATGCCACGAGCCCATGGCAGTCAACCCCTTTCCTGGCGCAAAGCCCCGCGAACGCCTGGCCAATTAGGTACGAATCGGGGCCGCGTCCTGCGCGGAGCCATCGGGCGATGCGCGGATCGCGCCGGGTTGTGAGGCCCAACACCCTGGCGCGAAACACAATGCGCGCGGCAAGGCGGGCCTTGCGCCAACAGCGGCAGTCGGACGGGCTGGAATCTGCGGGCATCCATGCACAAGTAGCACATGCCCCGCGACATTCCAGAAGCGATATACGGCAAGCTTTGGTCCTCGGCCCGCCTAGCAGCCTGTCGGACTTGCCGCGCGGGCGGCGCCGGAATCCGCCGGGCTCAAGTTGCTGCGCCCGCCCAAAGCGCCGCCGGAGATTCCGGTCTCCCTAGCCATCCGCAACGACGCAGGGATTCCCGACTGGGAACCGTTCCTGGTGCCCCGGCGCCGGTGACCCCGGCGCTGGCGGCCGGCCGGGAATGCGGCCATTTGGCCGTATTACGGGCGAGCGTCGGCGCCCGGCGCGGCGTTGGTCTGCCCGTTGAACTCCGGCATGCCGGCTTTGACCGCTTGCACAGCCGCCTCGGTGGGCGGCTCGGGATCGCCGGGCTTCCGTATGTAGGACCCCGGTTTGATCATGCCCTGCTGTTCGGCGAACTTGTTCAGGTCGATCCCAGGCGGGATGCGGTCACCCAGGCCGGCTTTGCGCGCGATGTCGTTGAGGTCCAGTCCCTGCAAGTCCAGGTTCTTGGGCGGCTGCATGGGTGGCCGCGCTTCTCTCGGCGCCGCCGTGGGGGACGCAGCCGAAGGCTTGGCCGCGTTGGTTTGGGTGTGGCCATACTCCGTGGGTTTCATCGGCCAAGGGATGGCGTCTCGTTCTGCGGGGGCGGGAAACGGCGTCGGGGCAAACCGCGCCGGCTCGGTACCTGGTTGGCGGATTGGCCCGTTGGGCGCCGTTGGCGCTGGGCTGGCTGCTGTTGCCGCTGGGGCGCCTTTCGCGGCCGATTCCCGCTTCCGCATGGCGTCAAGGTCGATGACCGAAGTTCCGGAAGCCGCGCCATTGCGGGCGGGGTCAAAAAGAATCCCCGGACTCGGCAGACCGCCGGGGGTTGATGCCGTGGCGCGCGAGATGTGGCGGTCCGCGGCATTGCGCAGCTTGGTGGCCTTCCCCTGCATGACGTTCGGGTCCATTTGCAAGCCGTCGCCGGTGGTCGAAAGCAGGTCCGCGGCGGCGTTGACAACCTCACCGACGGGACCGAGGCCGCCCTGTGGATCCGCCGGTTCGGCGCCGGCTGCCGCGCGAGGCAGGCAAACGACGGTCGCCATGGCGGCGATTGCGGCAACGCAATGTTTCATGCCGAAAGATTACCCTGGTCCGGCGATTAATGCCAGTCCGCGGGAGAATCCTCGGCCATAAGCGAAGTTTATGCCAATGTCCCGCGGATCAAACCCAAGGCGCTGCTCGCGTGCCAGGCCATCGCCATCGTTCTGTTTGATCCGCGGACAGAGCCCGGAGGCCACGGAGGGGGAAGGGGGAGGTGCCTGCGGCGCAGGAGTTGGAAGATAGGAGATCGGAGATGTGGGGGGGGGACGGGGCTTTTTCACCACGAAGCGCACAAAGTTCACGAAGGGGGCATGGAAGAACTGTCGAGAGTCGAGGGTCGAGCGCACGAAGCGTCCCATTAGGGACGCCCGGAAATAGCCCAGCGTTTCAACGCTGGGAAAACAGGCAAGAAATGGGATGCAGCCCCGGAGGGGCGAAAGATACCGGTCCATGCCGTGGCCTTGGGAAATATCACGCCGCACGAAGGGCAGGAAGTGGGGTGGGGGTACTCACCCAGTCACCCACGGACCCAAGGAGAACCTTAAATTTTTATATTGCCAGGCGGGGGGAATGGGCTATTCCCAAGTGCGTCAGCTTGGGAAACAAAGCGGTCTGGGCTGGCATGACGATCTTAAAAGCGTAACAGGCGAGGAGGGAAACGAGATGAAAGAGAAGACGGCGGTGAAGTGGGTGGTGATGGGTGTTGCGGTGGCATGGATGGCCATTGGCGCATGGCGGGCGGAGGCGGACACGTTTGGGACGGGGCCGAACCAGTTCACGATTGATTTTGTGAGCGTGACCAACGCGGGAAACGGGAATGACGTGAACAACCCCTACCCGAACCCGGGCGACGGTGGAACGCCGTTCGGCGGGGTGGGGTATGACTACCGGATCAGCGCGTACGAGATCACGAGCAACCAGATTGCGGCGGCGACGGCGGGGGGATTGACGGGGGTGACGGCGTCCTTCTGGACTGGGGACCGGCCGGCGACGGGTATTACCTGGTATGAAGCGGCGTTGTTCGTGAATTGGTTGAACACGAACGCGAACAAGCAACCGGCGTATCGGTTTGACGAATTCGGGAACCTGTTGCTTTGGGATGCTGGGCAGGCGTGGACGCTGGACGGGACGAACCTGTATCGGAACAGGGAGGCGTTCTATTTTCTGCCCAGTGAGGACGAGTGGTACAAGGCGGCGTACCACAAGAACGACGGGGTGACGGCGAACTATTGGGATTACGCGACGGGAAGCAACGGGGCGCCGGTGGGGGTGACTGGGGGAACAAACGCGTACACGGCGGTGTACGCTGACCCGTATGGCAATCCCGTTCCGGGCGGCCCGACCAATGTGAATCTGACCGGTGGGTTGAGCCCGTATGGGACGATGGGCCAGAATGGAAACGTTTTTGAGTGGATGGAGAGCGCGTTGGATGGAACAAATAGCATCACGTCCGAGTCCCGTACAATTCGCGGTGGCTACTGGGTCAACGCCGAGGACGACTTGCGGGCTTCAGGCCGGAGGAACAGCGACCCCTCGCTCTCGAGCAACGATGTTGGGTTTCGAGTGGCCAGTATCCCTGAACCTGGGGCCTTGGGATGGGTGGTGCTGAGCGGAGTGGCGATTTTGGGACGGCGCGTGTGGAAGCGGTCCCTTTGATCTTTGGTTCTTTTTCCTTTTTCTGCCCCTTCCGGCGGAAGCCGGAAGGGTAAATTTTTGTGCGGGGCGTAGAATGGGCCAGGAAATGCCGCGAATACACCACGAGGAGCAGGAAGGGGGCGGTTGAACCACGGATAACACGGAGGGGCACGGATGGAAGCAGGGGACAGGGAGGTTTCTGCCACAAAGGATGGGTGCACTTGGGACCGGGGACGGAAGTGGAAGCGGCGTCCCGCCGCTTAACATATCGGACCACCAAGACGCATTGCCCTATCCTTTAGGATATTTCCCCGCCCTCGACTCGCGGCCCTCGACACCCCCCAGGTCTCTCACGGGGCGCACGGAGGGGGAGGGGGGGCACCATGAAGGACGGGGGGTGCCCACGGATGGCAACGTCCCCTGTCCTGAATGGCACTAACGTAAGGCGGTTCTGGGATGCCATCATTATGGCGCCCCTACAGGGCTGTTGTTGGATAAACACATGGCACCCAGGGCGTTGCCCTGGGCTGGTATGGGTTGCCCCTTTGGGGCAAGGCCTCGTAGGTTAGTGCCATTCTACCCTGTTCCCAGACTTGCTCCTACGGATCTCCGCGCCTCTGCGGGAGAAGTCCCCTCCCTCCGTGCCCCCAGTGTCCTCCGTGAGAGATTCATCCCGTCCCCCCGTCCCAAAAGCGGTATCGCTGCTTTCGCCCTGCCACCTCGGTCCAAGGGCTGGCCGCCGCTACAGGCCCAGTTGCTGGGCGAGGTCTTTTGCGGGTTGGAAGTTGGGGTTGCGCTGGAGGGCGGCTTGGACGGAGGCGCGGGCTTCGTCGCGGCGGCCAAGGGCGTCGAGAACGCGGGCGTTCAAGGCCCAGGGGGCGGCGTTGCTCGGGTCCAGAGCCATGGCGCGGCCAAGTTCGGCGAGGGCGTCTTGGTGTCTATTGAGTCCGGCCAGCGCAAGGGCGCGGTGATACCGGAGCCAAGGGTCGTTGGGGAAAGTTTGGAGGGCGGCGTCGAGGTCCTTAAGCGCGACTTCGTATCGTCCCAGGCAGGCGTACGCGGCGCCACGGCCACCAAGGCCCTTGGGATGATCGGGGCGGCGAAGGAGGAATTGGAAATAGTCGTCCAAGGCTTCGGCGTGGCGGCTTTGCTCCTGGCGAAGCCTGGCGCGAAGGAGGATGGGCGCGTCGCCATCGGGATCGAGTTCGATCGCTTTCGATAGGGCGGCCTCCGCCTTGTCCAGGTTGCCGCAGGCGTGCTCGACGCCGCCCAAGGCGAACCATGCCCCGGCGTCGGCAGGGCCGCGTTGAACGGCGGTTTCGGCGGCCTCGCGCGCGGGGCCATTCCGCCCGGCGAGGAGATGAGCGCGGGCGAGGAGGGCCATGGCGCCGGGCGCGGCCTGCGCCTGACGGGGAAGGGATTGCAGGGTGTGGATCGCCGCGGCGGGGTCGCGGGCGGCGAGGGCCTGCTGGGCGGGTTCGAGGGCGGAGGCGGAATCGGGCGTTTGCGCGTCGGCGGCGGCCGGCGCGGCGCGTAGAAAGCGCAGGGCGCACCAACCGGCGCCGCCGATGGTGGCGGTGAACAACGCCAGAAACAGGAGCGTCCGCAGGAGGAACAGAAGCGGATAGGGAACGCGCATGATCGGGGAGGAGAGTGCCACGGGCGCGGCGGTTGCTCAAGCGCGGGGCGCGGCGTGGGGCGCGGCGCACCGTTGGACCGCCATTTGGCGGTGGAAATGTCCTCCAAGGGCTACCTGGCGCCCGCCTGACGGCGATGTGCCAAACCAGTGCTTGAAAGCGGCAAAGAATACGGCCAAATGGCCGCACAGTTCCAATGCTTCCGCTCAATCCTTGTAAGGATCCTGGATGTCCCTACCAGCCATGGCCACGCCGATGGGCCGCAGGGTGTGCAGCACACGGACGGTGCCCGCATGGGCCGCCAAGACCTCGGGCAGCCGACGGTACGCCTGGGGCGCCTCATCCAGGTCCCCGCCGCGCAAGGTGACCCCCCGTTCCCGGAGCCAGCGCATCATTTCGTCATGGCGCACGAGCCCTTGCTGGCGCACCCGCTTGCCGTCGGGACCCTTGACGCTCCTGCCCTTGGCCGCGGTCCGCGACATGATCCGGCCCGCGGCGTGGACGGTCGAATAGAGGGCCTGGCGCGAAGTTTCGGAAGATGTCGAAGCCCACCCCGGAAACCGAGACCATTCCTTTGTAGGCCACGACACCGCCGATGGGCTGGGCGTAACCTTTGTGCCCATCGGCGCACAACACTCCGCGCGACCCGCCCGGCTCCACGCACCGGCGGATTTGGGCCAAGGTCCCCTCATCATGCTCGCCGAAGACAAAAACGCCCATGGCGAAAGAATAGCCGACGCGGCGCGCCAGGCCAAGATGGCCGTCGGCGCGGGGCCGACGCGGGTTCGGGGTGAGAAACCGTGGCTGGGGCCGGGATCGAACCGGCGACACACGGATTTTCAGTCCGTTGCTCTACCAACTGAGCTACCCAGCCGGTTGATTCGAGTTTTTCACCTTAAGGCAGGCGCCGGTGTCTGGCAAGGCCGAAGTTTCAGCACCTGTGATTTTGGCGTTTCAGCGGGTGCAAGGTCAAGGTCTGATCCCAGGGGCCGGGCCTTGACCTTGACACTTCCCAGGGTGAGCCGGGCGCGCGAGTCAACGGCGGGGGCGCGGGGTGGGCAGGGAGGCGTTGGGGGCGGGTTTATTCCAAGCGGAACTTGTCTATCTTATGCGTCTTGGTGGCGGTGCAGCCGCTCGAGTAGGCTTTGATGACGAGATACTGGTAGCCCGACGCGCCCAGGTTCACCGTTCCCGAGACTGTCCGCCAATCGGTGTCGGTGGCCGCGCCGAGGGTGCCATTGGTGTACAGCACCGTGCCCACGAACGCGGAGTAGTCGGCCTTTTTCGGGGGGTTCGCGTCGTAGAGGTTGGCCTTGCACGCTTCGTTCACGCCCCAGACGGCGAGGCGCAGGGTGGTCGGCCCGTTGTTCAACACGCGGAAGCTGAAGGGCCGGTTGCCCGTCGCCCCCGGGGCGAGCATCTGAACCATGGTGCTGGCGCCGGAATCGTCGCCGAACGCGTAGGAATCCGCGGCTGCCTGCCGGTTCCAGCGGCTCCCGCCATTATGGATGATCCATCCGGTTCCGGAGTCGCGCTGGCTGTCGGCCCAGCTGCCCTGGCCGATCAACGCCGCGTCAAACTCGGGGTTGACGATCCGGTTGGCGGCGGTGAAATCGGCCACGTAGTAAGGAGTCCGATGGGCGGCGCCGTCGATGACGAACTTCTTGTTCGCCTGGTCCACGGGCACCGAGCCGGCCCGCATTCCGTCATGGTCCAGCTTTGTCACCGCGAGCGTGGCGGAGCGTTTGAACGTGACGTCGGCGTCCACAGGTTCCATGAGCACGGGCGCGGTCCCCTCGTTGAGGAGCTTCCCTCCCGCCGCGTCGTACTGCATGCCGGTGTTCCGGGCGCGGGCCATGGCGAGAACCAGGACGTTGGAGGCCGTCGCGAGGGTCTGCCCTTTGTCCCGCGCCGTGGCATAGACGGCCGCGAACCGGCGGCCCGAGCCGCGGAACCGGACCACGAGGTCGTTCAGCTCGATCGCGTCGTTGGCGTCAAAGAATCCCGCGGCACCCTGGGTGCCGGGCGTGTTCACCGTGATATGGCCGTCGAACTCGTTGGTCGCGGCGGCTTCCCGCCAGGACAATTGCCCGCCGCTCGCGTCGTAGTAGGTCTCGTTGTTCGTCGTCTCCCGGTAGTTTGCGATGGGGAACACCGCGCCCTCCTCGTAGGCGGTGGTCCAGCGGACCTGGCACTTGGCGACCGCCGGGGTGCGGCGATGGATTTTGTCGCTCTCCTTGACGGCCAGCCCAAACTCCGTGGGGGACGCGTCCACGAAACCGAGGCGGGCGTCGTTGGTGAGGCTCGCGACATGAACCGGGCGCTCCGCCAGGGCGGGGGCCTCCGCGACATCGCCCCGGTGGATTTGGCGCAGGATGAAGGGATAAAGAGCCGCCACGTTGGGGTTGAAGTATTGGTAGTCGAAGCCGAGCTTGGAGTTGAAGAAGGCGCGTCCGCCGGGCAGTTGGGTGGCGGCGTCCCAGCCCTGCAGGCCGAAACCGAACGCGGCGAGGATGAGCCGCGACTCAATCGTGCAGGGATTGGCCCAGTTCTGGGACCATTCCGAGTACATGAAGGGCCGGTTGGCGGTCTGGCAGACGCTGGCCCCGGCGAGGAACTCGCAGCCGGGCACGCTGATCATGCTGTGGTTCATGAATCCCGCGTAGCGGTGCCGGTCGATCATCCCCACATCCGCGTCCGCTTCGAGATTGAGGTAGTGATTGTGCGTATAACCGCTGGCGCCCCAGTTGGACGCGATCAATTCCCCGTCGTAACCCGTCGCGCGGACGCGGTCGCGGAACCGCCTGTAGTACTCGCGCTGCTTCAGGTAATAGAACAGCCCCGTGTCCCGCGCCCGCGCCCAGCGTCCCGGATGCGCGTCGCCCGGGGAATTGGGAAGCATGACCGGCGGAATATTGTCGAGGTCCAGCCGCTGGTTGGGGAAGCCCGCCTCGGGACAGGCCGTGGCGGGGTCGTCGGCCAGCACCGCCCAATGATCCAGGCCATTCTGCCCGGTTCCCGGGTTCCATGCGGCGGCCAGGGCGGCATGGTTGGTGTATTTCGTGCGGAGGAAGGCGCAGAACTCCTGGCAGGCCCGCTGGCGCAGGGTCGTCATCCAGGCGTTCTTCAAGTAGGAATCGACATAGTAGATCGAGGTTTCGTTGTGCATCTCCACCATGGCCACTGCGGGCTCCCGCGCGAGTTTCACGCCGGTGAGCGTGTTCGTGTGGTTGAGCAGGTTTTCAAGCTGCTTGATCTTCAGCTCCTGGAACTCCTCCAGGAAATAGAGGAACGCCGGGATCGACCCGAAGCCGTTCTCGGTGTTCACCGAGGGCCGGTTGGGATGGTCCTGGGCGCCGCCGTCCGCCAGCAGGTTGCCTCCCCCGGTGTCCGCCTTCCAGACGCTGGGGCTGAACAGGTGCCAGCGGTTGGTCGCGTCGGCTTGCGTGCGCAGGCGGCTGGCCGCGACCGGCGGGGCGGCCTGCAAATTCGCGAAGGCGCCGTCGGCGAGGACGTTGGTGGTTGCGCCGAGGAAGACATTGTCGAAGCGCTGCTTGCGGCCCTGCATGAAGCCTTGGGACCACGCGACGACGACCAGATAATCGTAGCCCGTTCCGAAGTCCACGGCGTTTGTAAACGAGGCCCAGTTGGTCGCCACCCCGGCCAAGGTAGTCTGCCCAAGAAGCGCGACGGTTCCGCCGTTCGTGCCCGCGGGCGCGTTGGTCCTGGTCAGGTCCAGGGTGAACTGGCCGTTCACGCCGTAGGCCCGGATTCCGCATTGGACGTTGGTTCCGTTGTTGATGGCGTCAAAGGAAAAGCGCCCCGCGCCCTTGGCCGCCCGGCCGTTGGCCTGGATTTGCGCGAAGGCGGGGGCACCGCGGGTGTAGGAGTCGTAGAACTCGCGCCAGTAAGGAACGTCGGCCTTGTCCCCTTCGCTGATGGTGAAATGCCACGAGGGCGAAAGATTCAGGTAGATGCCGGAATCTTTGAGGCGTTTGACGGTGTAGTCGAATTTCGCCATGCCGCCGCCGGGGCTTTCGTCGAGCAACGCGAAGTTGTGGGGCCCCGTGGTGGGGCGCAGCGCCGACCAGTGCTCCAGGATTTTGTGGAACCGGATGAGGTTGACGCCGTACTTTTCGTAGAACGCGGCCATGGCGTCGTTGTCCGCGGCGGGGAGGGCGGCGTCTTCCGCGCCCAGATTGAACCCCCAGAATTTGATGGGACTGCCGTTGTACACGAAGCGCCCGTTGTCGCGGGCCGGGCGGCCCAGCCGTCCCGCCGGTTTGTCCAGCCACGCCTGCATCCCGATTTCGCCCGGGAGCGTCGAGTTGGTCGCGCCAAACGCGTACCAATTGGTCGTCGTGACATTGTACCAAAGCCAGTTCGTCGGGCTCTGCGCCCGCGCCCCGGCCAGTCCCAGAGCGCACACCGCCGCGCACGCCATCATTCCGCTCATCGCCTTTTTCATGCCTCTTTTCCTTTCCGATTCCCCATGCTTTCCGTGTTCCGCGCCGCCGCTTCCAAAAAGATCCGCCGCCCGCCTCAGTTGCCTTTCAGGGCGAAGGTGTAGGGATTCTCATCCGCGTCGTTGTTGGCGATGTTGGCCACGGCCGTCCGTGTGCCCGCCGCCGACGGCGTGAAGCGGATTCGGAAGGTGGTTCCATAGCTGGTTCCCAACGGGCTTGTGGTGGGCGCGCGGCTGACCGTGTAATCCGCCGCGTGGGCGCCGGTGAGGGTCACGCCCGAAACCACCAGGTTGCTGGCGCCCGCGTTGGTGATGAAATATTCGCGCTCCAGCGAGCTGCCCACCGGCACGGCGCCAAAGTCGGTGCCTTCCGCCGCCGACGGGGTGGTGTCACCCGAGGCCACCACCACAAACGGTTCGCCGTAGGCCGCGCGGTATCGGACCACGGCCTCCGGCCCGTTGGCGCGGATGGACGACGTGCCCCGGATCGCGAAGGTGTAGGGGCTCTTTCCCGCGGCGTTGTTGGTGAAGCCGACCACGGCGTCGCGCGCGCCGGTGCCGTACTCGCCGTCGTTGGACGGGTTGAACCGCACCTGGAAAGTGGTCGTGGCGCCGGGGGCGACGTTGTTGGAGGGCGCGGCGGTGACGCCGAAGAGGACGGCATTGGCGCCGCTGAGATACGGCGGCCCCACGGAGAGGGCCGCGCCGCCGGTGTTTCGGAGGGTGAACGTGCGTGTGACCGTGCCGCCGCCCCAAATGGCGCTTCCGAAATCGGTGTGGTCGCCGGTGGAAGGGGTTGTGTCGCCGTTGGCGATGGGAACGCCATTTCCTTCGGCCTGGACGTCGGCGAGGCTGGACTGGCGGACGCCGCTGATGGCGAAACTGTAGGGATTCTTGTTGGTGGTGTCGTTGTAGATATAAACCAGCGCCTGCTTTTCGCCCGCCACCGTGGTGTTCATCCGGACCTTGAACGTCCCCGACGCGCCGCCCGCCAAACTGCGCGGAGGGCTTTGCGAAACCTGGAACGCCGGGGCGTCCAGCCCCGCCACCGTCGCCCACGAGATGGCGACCGTGCCTGTGCCCGGATTGCGGACGGTGAACGTCCGTTCGATGATTCCTGTGGAGGACCCGAAGCTGGTGTGGTCCTCGGGCCGGGCCCACCAGTCGCCGTTGCCGATGGCCAGCCCGTTGCCTTCGACCTGGAGGTCACGGACAACCGCGGGCGCGGAAACGAGGACGGCGCAGTTGGTGGTGTGCTGGAGCGGCGCGAAATCGAGGACGGCGTTTTCCGGCCTGGTTTCCGGCACCATCCGCCCATAGGCGGAGCGTACGCCGGCGCGGATATTGCTTTCGGCGGCGATGTACTTCACCCGGACCAGCACCTGGTGGAATCCCGCCGCCAGCCGTTCCGACCCCCAGGAAAGGTCGCCCTTGGCGCCGCTGATGATTTCGCGCCCGTTGACCACCATGGTGCAATCCAGGCGGTTGCTGCCGTAGCCGCGCAGGCCCACCGCAAAATCGTAGAGATCGGCGGTTTCCGCGCGGAACCAGGTTTCAAACTCCATGGCGGCCTTGCCGAACATGTTGGTTGTGACCATGGGAAAGCCGATGCTTCCGGGCGCGTTCTCGAAGATCAGGTACTTCCGGCCGGTGAGCACCTGGGTCTGGTTCGGGTAGGTCCAATTGAAGTTCGTCATGTTGCTCGCGTTGGTCCAAAGGCGCGCGACCGCGAGCGCCCCGGCCTGGACCGGCGCGTTCAGCGGCGCGCCGGGCGGCAGATTCGCCCAGCTTGGGTTGACGGACCGCGGAAGGCTCCAGACCTCGCCGCCGCCGTTTTTCACGGCGACCGCGAAGAGTTGGTTGGAGCTTGCATGCCCCAAATGATGGCCCGCCACGCGCGTTGTGCCGCCGGTGGCGCCCATGCGCGCGAGTGTGTGGCCATTGGCGCGCAGTTCCACCCGTTCGACGCCGGAGATGTTGGTTGCGCCCACGGTGACGGTGCCTTCGCCGCGGTAGTTGATCCAACCTGTGGCGGAGCTGATCGCGATCTGGGAATTCTGGTTGTTGACGAAGACCCGCCGCACGGCGCTGCCCTGCGTCCGGATGGCGTCGTTGCGGTACGCGACCGCGCGCAATTGATGGAACCCGTCGGCAAGCTGCGTGGTGTTCAAACTGAAATTGCCGCTGGACGAGGCCACAAATTTCCCGTCCACAAACAGGTCGAGATTGGTTTCCGATCCGGCCGAGGCCGAGGCGGTGATCGCCACCGTGCCGCTGAGCACCGCGTCATTGGTGGGCCCGGTGAGGGTGACCGTGGGCGCCTGCGCGTAGGGCTGGCAAAGGGCATCGCCCGAGACGAGGAGCATCCAGGGGGATCGGACGGCTTGGAGAAAAGCCTCCGCAAGGGTGGCCCCCCGCGCGTAGTGGGTGTGGATGCTGGCGTGGGGAAACTTGCCTGCGATGGCCAGGGGCTCCGCCACCGTGCCGCTGGCGCCGCAGGCCCCCCAGCGCAACCACTCGGAGAGGGCCATCTGCGGGCCGACATTACTGACGACGTTGTTGAAGAGTTCGGCGCCCATGACCCCGCCGAAACTGGTGAGGTGCTCGCAAATCGCGCCCTTGGTGTAGCGGTTTGTCGCAAACTCCAAACCCACGGGCATGGAGAACCCGCAAACCATTCCCTGCACCGCCCGCTGGTTGATGGGCAGGGAACCCGGCGAGCCGTTCTTGTTTTTGGCCACGTATCGGTAGGCGTTGTCCCCGTTGTACACGTTTCCGTATTCGTCCTTGCCAAACACCCAGTGGGCCAGGCCCATGGCGTTCCATTGGTTGGTGGTCCCGGCGATTTGGGGCAGGCGGGTTGTGGCGCGGATGTCGCCGTTGATGGGCCAGTAGATCGTGCCCGCCTCCCGGGTCCCGTCGGCGCCCACCGACCGGTCGATCAGGCTCTTCGCCTCGGCCACCCGCAGCCCGCTCACGCCGGTGAACCCGGCATGGGACGCGATCCAATAACGCTCGCCGCCGAAGCTGATGTCGGACCGGATTTCGCGCGTGGTGTTCGTGTTGTAGGCCTTGTTCAGAAAACCCTCGGCGCCGCCGCTGTAGGTGCCCGCGCACAGGAACGCCGCCAGCTGCGTTCCATTGGAGCAATTCGGCGACGCCCACAGCGCGGAGGTGATCGCGGCGTCGGCGTTCTGGTTGCCGTTGCGCAGCCGGACATTCAGCGGGGTCGTGCCCACAAGAACCACGCCGTGGACGCGGCTGATGCCCCGGTTGGTGGCGGCCTGGCGCAACGCCGCGATCAGCGCCCAGCATTCGTCCTGCTCGATGACCCGCTTGATCGCCAGGCTTGGCGGCGCCTTGGGGAAATCGTAGGCCACAAGATTGGACTCGGGAAACCCGCGGCGGTCCTTGTAATATTGGGCGAGCGCCGTGTTGTTGGGGTCGGACGGATCATAGACGACCAGCAGATTCTGCGGGCCGTTGCCCGCCCGTGCCCCGCCGGGCGCCAACCCCGCGCCCAGCACCGCCGCCCAAACCGCCATTCCGCGCACTGCGTGTTTCATGTTTGCTCCTTCGCCTGTTTCGCCCTGTTTATTCCGGTCCGATCACCGCGTTGTCCACCGCCTGGGTCCGCCCCAGAGCCGGGTCCACCGATTCGGTGAAGAATTGCACCGCGAGGTACTCGAATCCGTTGCTGAAATTCACCGCCGGATACTCCTGGACGGTCCACGGGTACACCTCTCCTCCGACGGCCTGATCCCCCACCAGCAAGACGGCGTCCGCCGGGATGTTCCAGTTGGTCGGGTTAATCTTGCGCGGGCCGTTGATGTCGTAGAGGTTCAGCCGGAACGGCTCGCGCACGCCCCACAGATAGAACTTCAGCTTGCCCGCGGTGCTGTTGTTGAGCGCGTCAAACGCCACGCGCTCCTGCCCGCGCAGGGCGCCATGGTTCCGCACGATCTGCGCGAACGTGGGCACGCCCGAGTTGTCGGCGGACGCCCAATCCCTGGCGGAATCATAGTTCCAACGGCTGTTCGTGGGCGACGCGATCAGCCAGCCGGCGCCGGCATGGGAATCGCTGGACGCCCAACTGCCCACCGTCGTGAACCCGCCGGTGAACGCGCCATCCGCCAGGACGGCCACCTTTCCGCCGCTCAGCTCGATGTCGTCCACCGACTGGATTTCCGTCCCGGACACCCCGTCGCTGAAGACGAGGATCACGAGGTACCGGTAGCCGCCCCCAACATCGACGGGATACCGGAACTCGGTCCAGTCGTAGCTGTTGGCGCCAACCTCCGCCTTCAGCAGCCGCTGGCCCACGGGCGTTTGGTAGTCCGTCGCCAGCGGGCCCCGCTCGTCGGCCAGAGGCACAAGGAACTTGTTGGTCTGGACGCCGAAGACATGAACGTTGAGGGTGTTGCCCGTTCCCTGGTTCTTCGCGCGAAAGCTTAGGAGCTGCCAGCTGCGGGTGACGCTGTTGTCCTCGACGATCTGCGCCATGGTCCGGTAGCCGGAGCCATCGGCCACCGCGACACTCGCGTTGGTGTCGAGGTTCCAGCGGCTGTCGGTCACCACCATCCAGCCGCGCCCGGTGTCGGTGGCCGATTCGAGCCAGGTGTCGGTCGGAACAAACTGCGCGGGGTTGCCAAAACCGCTGTTCCGCAGTTGGTTGGTCCCCGCCGGCTCCAAGGACACGCCCGTCAGATCGCTCACCGTCAGCGGCCCGTCCGTTGCCGCAAGGCGCAGGACGTAATCGCCCGGCCGGTCAAACTGGGCGGTTGTATCGACCGCGTTGGAGTTGCCGAACACAACCCGCGCTCCGGCGGGCGCCGCGTACACCGACCACCGCGTCTGCGGGGTGCTGTCGGTGTCCGTCACCGTTCCATCCAGCGAAGCCGTGTCCAGGGGCAGCCGGATTTCCCGGCTTGGCCCCGCGTCCACCGTGGGCGCGGCGCTGGTGGCCCGGGTGATGGCGAGATTCAGAACCTTGAAGGACGCGGCGTCCGTGGATTGCAGGCGCAGGTTGTGGATGCCCTTGGCCAGGCCGTTGACCATGGCCGACGTCCGGTTGTTGGAGGCCGTCCCGGTGGCCGCCACCTCGGAACCGTCGAGGAACACCTTGTAAGACGCCCCGCGGTCGGTGAACGCCTCAAGGTAATAGTTTCCGTATTCAGGCACAACGACATTCCAGGAGAAGAAGCCGCCGCGCCGCTCGACGGTCCCGGTGGCGGTGTCGGCGTCGCGCGCCCACGGGCTGTTGGTCGGGAACAGGGTTCCGGGCGGCATCCCGTTGTCCTCGTCGGCGGGTAGGCCCGCCAGGACCGTATCCCAGGCCTTGATCCGCTCGTAGCGGCCGGGATTGTTGTAGTCGCTGTAGGGGATCGTGAGGTTCAGGGTGTAATCGCATTGGAAGTGGACGCCAACCTTGGCGTACAAGGCTTGGACCTCCTCCTCGACGGCACGCGCCTGGGGGTCTTTCATCGAGAAATACAACTGGATCGGCGTCCGGTCCCAATCCCCGCCGGGATACCAGCCGCCTTCATACATGCCCGGATGGAGCCCGTACGCCTGGGCGTACGTCCATTGGTGCCGTTTCTGCGCCACCCAGTCCCCCGTCGGATTCTCGCCGGTCGCGCTGCCGCTCACGGGCATGTCGCTTTCCGCAATCGCCGCCGAACTGGCCAGGCGCAGGTTGTCCAGCAACACCACATACCGCGCGTCCGCGTGGGTTCCCTTGAACCGGATGCGGACGGAGCCCGAGGCCTGGAACGGGGCCGTTCCCCAGCGCTGGAATGAATCCACGTGCCGCCCGAAATCCCCATGCGCCCACGGTCCGGTCCGCGGGTCGATGTCGTCGCGCGACCGCGCGGTGATGCGCGTTTCGTTGGTTCCCTGGACCAGGAAAATGTCCAGGGGATTGTTGAGTGTGTCCGGATAGGCGCTGCCGTCGCCGTCCACGTCGTTGGGATCGCGGATTTGCGCCAGGTCGTAGATGATCCCGAAGGCGCCGGACTCCGGCAGGGTGAGGTTGACGGTGGCGCTGGAGGTTCCGGCCAGGAACACCCCCTGCGACCCTTCGCTTGGGTCGTAAATGAACCCCAGATCAACCTGGTTCGCGCCGCTGGGGCTTTTCACGCCGGTGGACGCGAGGGTCACCGAGGTCCCTCCGGTGAACTTGTACTTCCCGCCGGGCGCCAGGATCAGCGGATAGTATTTGTCCTCCTGGGTGGAGAAAACGAACTGGCCCGCCCTCCGGTAGCCATTCACCAGGGGCCGTTTCATCACGTGTTCCAGCGTGGTGGCGTCCTGGACCGTCACTTCCTCGGAGCCCGTCCCGTAAAAATCGTACACGGCGCGGGCCGCGGCGCCGTTTGTGTACACCAAGTTGCCGCCCGTGGCGAGGGACGTCCGCGCCGCTTTGCGGTACACGCCGCCTTTGCCGGTGAAAGCCCAGCCCGTGACGTTGGTGGGGGCGATCGCCGCCTGCCCGTCGGCCAGAGCCGGCGACTCCACGCCCGCGTTGCTCCAACTGAACCCGTCCACCTCCCCGTACGGATTGGTGCACCCATAATAGGACGCCGCGCCGTAGGACCACAACAGGTAATCCACCGGACGCGCCGTCGCGACGTGATTGGTCCCGTCCGCGTTGTTGTAGTAGCGGTCCAGGAAATAGAGCGTGTCGCGCGGGATGTTCGCGTTGTCGTACTGGCCCATGAGCAGGGGCCGGACCCGCGGATCGGCGGCGGTTCCGGGCATGTTCGCGTCTCCCCACACTTCCCGGAAGATGTCGCTGATTTCCTTCATCCGGACCGCGATGTACCGGCGCCCGCGCTGCTGGTTCTCGGTCGCCGGCCCGTCAAACGTCAGAATCCGCCCGATGGCTGTGCTGTTGGTCACTTCCCAATCGGCCCGCTGCAAAATCCAGGAGCTTTGCGGATACTGCCCGGCGGAGTTCCACGGCACTTCGTTGGAATACTCCACGTAAACCTTCAGGTTTGGATTCAGGCCGGGAAACGCGGGAGCCGCTTGAAAGGACGTGTACGGGTTGCCGTTGGTGTCGGCGCCGTAGCGGACCAGCCGCGCCAGCTTGCGGATGTACTCGGCGTTCGCCGCGCCATCCCCGAGGGTGTGGTGGTACACCTGAATCCACAGGTCGCACCCATTCTCGTTGCACCAGAGAATCTTCCGCTCGTGGTTCACGCCCTGCGTTGGAACAAGGAACCGCGAACGGCCCGCCCAGTCCGGGAAACAGGTCCCGTTCACCCCGTCGTTGGGATCGTCCAGCTTGGCGCCGTTGCTGTCGTTCCAGCGCGTCACCGTGAACCGCCGCCACAACGCTTTCAAACCCCGGTCAAACAGCTCCCCGGCCGCGTGCGGCGTCGTCGCCGACGGCGCCACCGGCTTCTGCACGGTCACCGCCGTCAGCCCGTCGTTGTCCGCGATTCCGTCCCCGCCGAAGTTGCCGTCCCGGTCCGTTTTCGTGAACTGGAACCACGGGCTCGACTGGCCCGCGGGGATCGACACCAGCGCCGTGGTCGTGTTGCTCGCCGCGTCGTAGCCCTCCGTCCCGCTGCTTGCCTGCAACGTGTCCCCGTAGTTGGTGGCGCCGTTCAATGACTGGAACTGCTCGCCGGTCACCAGGTGGATGGTCACGTCCGCCCGCCCCTTGAACCGGACCAGATACGTTCCCGGAACCGTCCGGTCGTCGGCCGGACGCACCAGGAACGTGAAATCCTCCGCCGGCCAGCCGGCGGCGTCCCTGGCCAGGACCCCGTCCTTCTTTGGATCGGTCGAGTTGCCCGGATACAGCTCGCCGAAATTGCTGCCGCCCAGGAAGGCGTCCGACATCGCTTCCTCATCCGATGGCGGGCGCATCCCCAGCGATGTCGCCGCCTCGATCACCTCCTCCGGTGTCGAGGGGCTGGACCAAAGGAGCCGGCACTTCGCGTTTCCCGTCGCCTCCTTATACTCCAGCTTCAAATCGTACGTGTTGGCCTTGTTCATCGTGTACGGGGCCGTGAGGGTGAACACGCCGTTGGACCAGGTGTTGATCAGCGTGGTCCAGTTGGCCGCGCCCGACTGGCGGGCATAGAGCCGCACGCCATCGTCGCACACGACCTTGAAGGTGTACGTCTCGGAGAACCGGGATTTCAACCGCCCGGTCCAGCGCACCGAGTAGTTGTTGTTGCCCACGCTCTGGAACGCTTCGGAGATTGAGCCGCCCGGTTTCAACGTCGAACCCCAGTCAAAATCGATCCGCACATCCCGCCGCGTGAACGCCGCCGCGCCGTTCAGGCTCTCGTTGGCGAAGTATTCGCCGACCGGCCCGCCGTCCAGAAAACCTCCGCCCACCCGCCAATCCAGGCGCGTGGCGGCGTTTGCGCGGGGCGCGGCCGAAAGCAGCGCAATGGCGGACAAAGCCAAAGGGGCGCCGACGCGGCGCACGAACGTGGTATGCATTATTTTATTTTTCATAATTGTTTATGGGTGCATGGTTGGCGGCGCGGGTCAAAGTTTGTTATGGGTTCCAAATGGGCGTGTGGGGCGCCGGGCTTGCCCGGCCCTGTGCCGGGCCATTTTCCCGCGCCCCAGGCGGGGATTTGATCTGGCGCCTGGCCCGAGCCGCATCGCGGCGCCTTCGCAAAGCAAGAAACAGATTGTTTTATGGCAACGTTTTATGCGGAACCCAAAAAGTGATTGGGCCGGCTGGGTGCGCTGGCGGAGTTCCGGAGGCTGGGATTGGTTCTGGCCGGACGGGGTGCGAAGGCCCCCGGCGGTGTGGCCGGGGCGGGAGGGCCGGTGGTCTGCGGCGTGCGGGTTCATGGCGGCTGATGGGCGGGACCGTAATGCCGGCGCGGGAAATCGCGCAACAGATTTGGAATGGGAAAATAAGTTAAGCGTTAACCGAAAGCGCGACGGCAAGCAGCGCCAGCATCGCTTTCCCGCCGGGCGCGCCCTCCACTTCAATCCGCTCCAGCCGCCGCGCCGGCCGCGGGTTGGCCCACTCCAAGGTGTAAAGATAGGCCATGTCGCCGAGCCTGCGTTCCACATCCACCAGGCAGACCGGGCGGGCCGCGGACGATTCGATCTGCCGCACAAACGGCCACCAATCCTGGATGTTCGCCCGGCCGCCGCAGGCAAAGGGGAGGGGCAGGGACGACAGTTCCCGCCGCCCGGCCACAAGCGTCACGGTCTCTTCGGCGCCTCCGGCGAACCGGAAACGATACGCGCCCACCGCGGCGCCCGAGGCCGTGTAGGCGCAGGCGTGCAGGAAATAAACCGCCCGCACCCGGCGCCCCACCTCCAATACCGCCTTCTCCGGCAGGGGCCGCCCGCCTTCCGCGGGGCACGGCAACGACCGCAGCACCAGGATGCGCGCCCCTTCCCGGCCGCCGCCCAGCCGGAAGGGCACGCCGTGGAACCGCCATTCGCCCGGGTCCAAGACCGGAAGTGGCATGGTCCGCTGCCAATCGGCGCCGGTGTGAAGAGGCGATGTCTGCAGGCCGCGAAAGGAGACGTGCGCCCAGCGGCCGGATGGCAGGCCGGGGTAAGAATCGTCCGCAGCGAGATTGATCCGGCGGTTCGGGTGCGCGGGGGCCGAGGCGCCCTCGATCCAGCCCGGCGCAAATAGCAGCTCCCGCAAACCGCTGGAGGGGGCGCCGGGCGAGCCCTCGATCTGGGAGAGCGCCATGTCCACCGCGTGCCGCGCCTGCTCCTCGTCCCGCTGGTCGATGCCGGTGATGGCCGGCGCGTGCAATTGCACATTGGCGTGCCAGTCGATCCAACCCGGACGCCCGCCTCTCCGTCCGCCCCGGGCCATGTGGGCCTCCACGAATTCGTCGCTTGCCCATCCCACAAAACAGCAATCCGCGCTCGCCGCCATGTAACGCGCCGCGACCGCTTCCCGGTCCGCGATTTCGCTGTCCAGAATCTCCAAGGGCAGGTTCAACCCAAACTGGCGCGTCGCCAGGCGCACCCCCGCCTCAAAACGGCGTTCCGGGTCCAGCCCAAGCGGCACCGATTTGATCACCAGCCGCCGGTACCCCCGCTGCCAAGCGGCCAGGACCGCGCGCCGCCCCGCCGCAAGCAGGTTGGCCCCGACCACAAGGCACGGAACCCGCCATGCCGCGCACGCCCCAAGCGCCACGCGCGAAAAGTCCCCAAACGCATCCAGCGCGCCGTCCCATAGATTGGGATCATACACCCGCGCGCAAAGGATCACCGACCGGATTCCCCGCGCCTTGAGCGCCCCCGCGATCTTGTGCGCCCCTTGGTCGGCGAGGCTGAAATAGTCCAGCCGCACGCCCGTCTCCGCCGCCCGCGCCTCCAGCCCCCGGTACATCTCCCGCAACAACCGCCGCGGACGGCCCGGCGGATCCGCCTGCCCGCGCACCAGGGGGCCGTCAAGGCGTTCGGAGGCCGACACGCACGCGATGGTGTCCCGGTAGGGGACGCGGCCCCGGGTCCGCACCGCCCGCAGCGCCCGGCTTACCGCGTCCGATCTCTGGTATCCCAGCGCCGCCGCCGCCGCGAGCACCCGCCGCCGCGTCGCCTCCGACACGCGCGGATGCCCGCTGAGAACAAGCGAGACGGTGCATCCCGATACCCCGGCCCGCGCCGCCACGTCGCGCACCGTCACCTTTCCCGCCGCGGCCTTGGGCTCCCGGCCTCCGCCGCCGGCGCGTGTCTCGTCCGCTGGCCCGTCCATCGCCTCCCAACATGCCCCATTCCGCCCGCCCAATCAAAGTTTCCATGGCTGGCCTGCGCCCGCGGTCCTCCGCCCGCCGCCCGGCCCGGACTTCCGGGTCAGCTCAAAATGGCCGCCGCCCGCCGCCCGCTGAGCACGGCCCCCTCTATGGTCGAAGGCAGCCCGGTGTCGGTCCAATCGCCCGCGAGCACGAAATTCGGCCAGTCGGTCACGGGCGTCGGGCGCAGGGGCAGCGTCGCGGGGCGCGCCTGGAGGGTCGCGTCGCGGGCTTTGTACACAAAATGGCGCAGCGCCCTGGCCTCGCGCGCCGCCGGCAGGAACCGCCGCAGCTCCGCCATCGCCATCTCCGCCAGACGGGCGGACGGCGTGTCCACATGGCCGTACGCGCCGCTGATGACAAGGGCGACCGACGGGCCGGAGGAGGGTTCGCGATCGTTGAGGACAGGACGGTTGAAAATCCAATGAATGGGCGAATCCAGCAGCCCGGCGAACGGTTCGTCCAGCACAGGCCGGTCCAGCCACAGGTGGATGCCGACGATGGGCGCCCCGGGAATGGCGCGCGCGCGTTCGGCCAGGCCGTCGCCCGCAGGCAGGATGGAGGCCAATGCACGCCAGGGAAGGGCCGAGACAAAGGCGTCGGCTTCCACACGGGAACCGTCGTCGAAAACGGCGGCGGTGGCGTCGGGCCCGCGGAATTCGAGGGATCGGACCGCGCGCCCGGTCACGAGGCGCCCGCCGGCCGCCTGGAGCAAGTGGACAACCGGGTCCACAAGGAGGCGGCTCAGCCCCACCCGGCTGAAGAGCACCGCGGACGCGGACGGGCTGTCGAGAAGGGCGCGCCGCACAGTCTCCAGAAAAAGCTCGGCGGAGGCGGTTGCGGGCGGTTCGTTGAGGGCGGCGAGGCAGAAGGGTTCCCACAAGGCGCGGATGGCCGCGGAGGATTGGCGCGCGGCGGCGAACCAGTCGGCGACGGTGCGGCCGCGCCATTCGCCGGGGCGCGCGAAATGCGCGGCGCCGCCGCCGCGGCAGGCGTTGAGGCGGGCGGCGGGGCCGAGTTCTTCGAAGCGCAGGAGGGCGCCGAGGAGGTGGAACGGGGCGGGGAACGGGCCGGCCCGAAGGCGGGAGAGGCCGCCCGCACCGTTGAGGTAGGCGATGTTGGCGCGCGGGCTGGGGTGAAGGTCCGGGGTGGCGCCGGCTTCGTCCAGGAGGCTGAGGGTTTCCTTGTAGCAACCCATGAGAATATGCTGGCCGTTGTCGAGGATGTCGCCGGTTTCGGGGTCGGGAAAGGAGTGGGTGCGTCCGCCGGCGGTCTGGCGGGCCTCGACAAGGGTGACGCGGTGGCCCGCGCGGGCCAGCGCAAACGCGGCGGCAAGCCCGGCGCAGCCGGCGCCGAGGACGGCGATGTCGTGGGCGCGCCGGAGCGCGGGCCGCCGGTGGGCGGGCGGGTCGGATTGCCAGAGGAGGCGGAGTTTGGCGAATTTGCCGAGGCGACCGGAGTGGTTCCAGGTGTCGCAGCCGTGGCGCCGGATTTTGCGGAGGACGCCGTAATAGACGCGGCGCATGGCTTGGGCGGCGATCATGGCGGGGCGGTCTTCGGGCGGGAGGGCGCGCTCGGCGGCGGCGTAGAAGTGTTCGCTGCGGGCGGCCATGAGTTTGAAGGTCCGCAGGGCGCGATGGTCGATGATGCCGCGTTCCAGCTCGGCGGCGGACCAGCCGGCGCGCTCGAAATCCTCGTCGGGAATGTAGATGCGGCCCTGGGCGAGGTCGGTGCGGACGTCGCGGAGGATGTTGGTGGTTTGGAAGGCGAGACCCAAAAGCTCCGCGTAGCGGCGGGTGCCGGGGTTGCGGTAGCCGAAGATTTCGATGGAAACCAGCCCCACGCACGAGGCTACCCGGTAACAATACTGGCGGAGGCCCTCCCAGGTGGCGTAGCGGACGTTGTCCAGGTCCATGGCAACGCCGTCGATGATCTCCTGCATCAAGGCCGGCGGAATAAGATAGTCGCGAAGGACCGGGGCAAGTTCGCGGGCGAGCGGTTGCCGGGGTTCGCCCGTGTAGCAAAGATTGATGTCGCGGCGCCACGCCTCGAGGCGGGCCACCTTTTCCTCGCGCGGCAGGACCGCATCGTCGGCGATGTCGTCCACGACCCGGCAAAAGGCGTAGAACACCGACATGGCGCGGCGGCGGCCGCGGTCGAGCCAGGCGAAAGCGATGGCGAGGTTGGAACCCGACTTGCGGGTGATAGAATCGCTTTGGTTGGCTTTGGGCATGCGGACGGCGGGAAGGTAAGGGACAGGCGGCGAAAGGGAAAGGCAATCTGGGCGGAGGGTCGAGGGTCGATAGTCGAGGGCGGGGGCGCCGACGGCGCAGGAGTATGGAGATTGAAGATGGGGGGAAGCGCCTGTGGCGCAGAAGTTGGGAGTTGGGGGACGGGCGGCAGACACTTTTGTTACGGATCGGCGCGACTGACGGCCCAGCGGAAGAACCCGCGGTTGCCCAAAGGCGCAGGGAGATGGATGCGGCGGTTTTGGCATTCGGGGCCGCCCGTCCCAAGGTCGATGTCCTGGTAACCCTCGGGAAAACCGGTCTCGCCAGGTTTGAACCAGTGGACGAGGTCCGGGGACCAGAAGAGGCGGATTTGGATGCGCTCGCGGGGATCCTTGGAATAGTCGGCGATGACCTGGCCGTTCTCGAACCGCGGGAAGGGCAGGCGGTGGGAGTCCGCTGTCCTTGGATCAAGGAGCATGGGGGCAAACGCGGATTCGAGCAGGTTGCCGAGGCCGTCGCCGTCGCCGTCGCCGCTTGCCCCGGCGGCGGGATTCGAGGCGGCACCATCGAGGGGATCGAAACCATTGTTCCATTCCCAGAAGTCGGAAAGCGCGTCATCGTCGGAATCGCCGAAACGGTCGGCGACGACGAGAA
>CAYSZK010000011.1:0-12714 GCA_964435495.1 uncultured Verrucomicrobiales bacterium | reverse complement strand
AAGTCGGAAAGCGCGTCATCGTCGGAATCGCCGAAACGGTCGGCGACGACGAGAATGGCGTTGGCGATCCAGGAAGGGGCCGAATTGGGGTGGGTGACCCAGATGTCGTGCCATCCCCGAGGCAGGCCGGCGGGGACGGAGACACGGACGGAGTTGCTCGAAACAACGCCGGTGGCGGCTTGATTGCCGATTTTGAGAGACGAGCCGGCAAGGAATCCGCGGCCGCCCAGGTCGAACGTCGTGCCGCCGGACTGGTCCGCGAGAAACGTCTGGCTCCTGGAAATGGACGCGGGGAGCACGTACCGGCAGGTGTTCGCGGCGTCACAGTGCTGAAGGGTGAACGCTTGCGTGGCGGCACTGGGGTTTGCGGCCGCCGCCAGGTTGCGAACCTCGAGGAACTGGCACATGACCACCAGCTCCAACCAGCCATCGGAATCTAGGTCCACGACAATAGGCGGGGAATCGCAGCCAGACACTTGGGGTAATTGAAAGGGAAAACCCAACTCACCCAGGTAGGAACCGTCAACCTTCCATGCATGCAAATTCCGGTCGCCATCCGACGCGACCACGTCGAGGCTGCCATCGCTGTCAAGGTCAACGAGGCAAGGCGAGTACGCGCGGCTTGTAACCTGTTTTGGCCAACCTGCCAGGTAGGTGCCGTTATGGTGGAGGACCGCCACGTTCCCGGTTTGCGTGCCAATGGCCAGTTCCAGATCGCCATCGCCGTCGAGGTCCGCAATGGCCGGTGGGCGTGGGATCGAACCGAGTTGCTTGGGCCATCCGGTTTTGGGTGTGCCTGTATGATCCAATACGGAGACCGTCCCATTGGCAGAGTAAAAGGCGGCCACGACGTCGGTTCGACCGTCGCGATCCAGGTCGGTCAGGGCAATCTCTTGAGAGATATGCTGCCCGGAGATCGGGGCAACCAGTTTCGGCCACCCGGAGAGGTACGTGCCGGCTTGGGAGAGCGCATGGACGCGGCCCGAGGAATCGGCAACCACAAAGTCCAGGGAACCGTTTCCATCCAGGTCCGCAACACCAACGGTGCAGTGGATGAAAGCGTTTGTGACGGAGTTTAGAATGACCGGCCAGCCTGGCAACGGTGTGTTGTCCCCTTTGACGAGGTGGAGGCGCGGCAAACCGCCCTTTGCTGTGACCGACGGATAAAGCACCTCGGCCGATCCGTCGCCATCGAGGTCGGCGGCTGTTGGGGCAAGCGTGTGCGGCAAGAAGTCGTTATCCCGCACCAGGGAGGCGGGCCAGCCAGGACAAGTGGATCCGTCATGATTCCAAAACCGGACCTCATGGGCCACCGCATCGGTCGAAATACCACTCTTTGAAATTGCTCCGATTTCGAGTTCGCCGTCGCCGTCAATGTCGCCCAAGCACGGCGGACCCGACGGCCAGATCAGGATGCCGGTGAGGGTTCCGGCCCCGAACGGATTCCCCGCTGAAGAGTACAGTTTCACGCCATTTCCGGTCGGAATAATGATCTCCATAACGCCATCACGATCGATATCGGCGACGCTTGGAGCCGCGGTACTAATCAAGCCCGTTTTGGGCCATCCTGGGCGCGATGCCGGCGACTGGTTCCCCACGAGAACGGCCACGCGATCCTCGCCGTGGAGCCGCCCGGCGGCGTTGACCGTAAGCCGCAAGGTATAGTCGCCGCCGGCCAGACCCGCCGTCTGCCAGACCGCGAGTGTGCCGCTGTCCACCGGCGCATTTGTTTGCAGGATGGTGGTCCACGCGGCCGGCGTCTTGCCCGCGCCATACTCGAGGACGTACTCCTCCATTCCCGGGCCGTACGCGGAGCCGGTCACCTGCACCGTGCCGGTCGAAATAACCTGGGCGTTGACCGGGCTGTCGATCCGGGCGGCGGGCGGCGGGAGGACTTGGAGGGCGCGCGCGGCGTTCAAGCGGCCATAGGAGGTGTCGAGGCTCCAGCCCGGCGAACCCAGGTCGTCGGCGGTGCGGCACAGGATCCCACGGACATTCTCCGGCGTGAGGGATGGCGTCTTCTGAAGGAGCATCGCGGCGGCCGCGGCAACCATCGGGCCGGAGAACGAGGTGCCGCTGCCGCGGATGTGCCGGGAATCGACAACGATGCCGACGGCGGTGTTGGTGGCCCGGGGACCGAGAATGGTCTGGCCGCCAAACGCGGCGCCGCCGCCGCCGGGCGCGACAAGGTCCACCGCCGTTCCGTAATTGGAGAAGGACGCCCGCTGGTCGCTGTCGTCGGTCGCGCCCACGGCGATCACGCCGGGATAGTGGGCAGGATAGGCGGAGTAGGATTCGGCGCCGGAATTGCCCGCGGAGGCGACGAGCACGACTCCGTTTTCGAGGGCGTACCGGACGGCTTCGGCGAAGGCGATCGAAGAGTTGGCGCCGCCAAAACTCATGGAAACGACCGCGGCACCGTTGTTGACGGCGTAGTAAAGGGCCTCGACGGAACGGGATGAAAGGCTTGAGCCGCCTTCCCCGTTGCGCAGCGCCATGATCCGCGCGCGGGGAGCGGTCCCGGCGATGCCAAACCCGTTGTCCTGCTCGGCGGCGATGATTCCGGCGCAAAGCGTGCCGTGCCCGTAGGTGTCCAATGTGTTGTTATTGGTGGAGGCAAAGTTCCATCCGTGCGTGTCGTCAATGTACCCGTTGAGGTCGTCGTCGATGCCGTTGGCGGCGATTTCGGAGGCGTTGGTCCATACCACCCCCTGCAAATCGGGGTGGGTTCGGTCCACGCCGGTGTCAATCACCGCGACAACCACCCCGGTGGTGCCGGGCGGCAGCAGCGCCCAGGCGGCTGGGGCTTCGATGCGCGACAAATACCATTGGTCGGGATAGGTCTGGCCCCAGGCGCCCACGCTGCTGAAGTAGGGATCGTTGGCGTGAAGCGTTTCGATGAAATCCGGTTCCACGGCGTGCACCGCCGCGTCCTCCATGAGACGCCGCATGGCGGACTCCAGAGTTCCCCTTGCCGGGTCCAGCCGCACACGAAGCACATGCCGCGAGGCGCTGGCGCGGCCCGTGGAGCGGGCCAGGGAACGCCGCTTCGAGATGTGGCGGGCCGCATCCAGTCCCTCGATATCGGCAAGCCGCCGCATCGCCCGCGCAAACTCGCTTCGCGCGGAGCGGTGCTTCCATTCGACACGGGGCCGGTCGCCGGCAAAGAACTGTGCATCCCCGGCATCGGGCCCAATCCCGTCTTTAAAAATCACAAGGACGCTGTCGTCCGCCGCGTCGGCAACCCCGTCCCCGTCAAAGTCCGCACCTTTCGCGAATGCAGCCAGGCCCAAAGAGGCGGCGGCGGCCAGGAGCAGGGTCCCCACCCGGTGGCACCGGCGGGACAGGGATGCGGCCATTGGCAGAAGCCATAAGAACCCCCTCATACGAAAAGGCTAGGGTTCACAGAAAGGGGAGTCAACCGGGGAGGATATCATATTAGATGAAGTCCATGACTCTAAGGCAGGTTCATGCCAGGAACTTGCTTTCTTGCCCCCGCGCTGCCGTGCCGCCGCAGGGCCGGGGTCGGTGGGGGGATTCGGGAAGCCAGGGGGTTTCGCGGGTTTCATCCAGCTTCGAGTTGCAGCTTCGTCGTCGGCGACTTGTCTGGGCAAAAGGGAAAGTGTCATCCTCTTCCCGGCCTTCAAGGGGAGGTTGTTGGTTGCTCGTTGATCGTTGTTGGGGGGACGGACAACGAGGAACAGTCAACGGACAACCGGCCCCGGAGGGAAGAGTCCCGCGCCCCCGCATCTTTACGGTCGCCCACCGTGTTGGCGGAGCATCCTACAAATTGAGTTTGGCGAGCAACTCTTCGACGGTGAGATTGTGGTGTGCGGCGACGGGTTTCAACACGCCACCGAGCAGGGTGCCCGTCTTCAACGGGCGGTGGTTCGGCACGGTGACGTGATGTGTGCCGTTAACCCTCGTGGTGATCCGGATATGGGAACCGTCCTGCCGCACACGTTCGTAGCCAAGCACGCGCATGGCGCGGACGAGGCCCGCGCCGTCGATGTTGCGAGGGATTTTCAAACGGCAAACGCTTCGTCGCGCACAAAGTGGAGGCGGACGATTTTGGGCGCCGGTCCGGCCGCGCCATCTCCAAAATGACAATTCACCGCATCGCGCACCATCATCCGCAATTCCTCGACGGTTTCACCCTGCGTGGCGATGGCATGGCCGAGGGCCGTGGCGACGTAGCCGCCGTCTGTTTCGTCCTCACGCACTTCGAAGATAATCTCGCTCACGGGTGGAATATCGCACGCGGGCGCACGCCCGCGCAAGGCATATCAACGGAGGGGACGCGCCGGAGGCGCAGGAGATGGGAGATGGGGAGGCGCCGGAGGCGCAGGAGGCGCAGGAGATGGGAGATGGTTGATTGTTGTTGGGGGGACGGACAACGAGCGACAGTCAACGGACAACCGGCCCCGCGCTTGGAGGCGCGGGAGAATCAGAAAATCTTGCCGGGATTGAGGATGTTGTGGGGGTCGAGGGCGGCTTTGAGTTTTCGGTGGACGCCCATGTTTTCGTCGCCCAACTGGCCCGGGAGGAACGATTTTTTGGCGAGGCCCACGCCGTGTTCGCCGGTGATGGTGCCGCCCAGTTCGATGGCTTTGTCGAAGATTTCTTTCATGGCCTCCTCGACCTTGGCCATTTCGGCGGTGTCTTTTTCGTTGGTCAGGAAGGTGGGGTGCAGGTTGCCGTCGCCCATGTGTCCGAAGGTGCCGATTTTTAGCGAGTGTTTTTGGGCGGTGGCCTGGATGAAGGCGATCATGTCGGCGAGGCGGTTGCGGGGGACGGTGGCGTCTTCGAGGATGACGGTGGGGGCGATGCGGGCGAGGGCGGAGAAGGCGGTGCGGCGGGCGGCGGCGAGGCGGTTGGCTTCCTCGACGGTATCGGCCAGGCGGACTTCGCGGGCGCCGCGGGCGGCGGCGATTTCGCCCATGCGCGCGGCTTCTTCAGCGACGACGGCGGGGTGGCCGTCGGTTTCCATGAAGAGGATGGCCTCCGCGTCGCGGGGGAGGCCGATCTTGGCGTAGTCCTCGACGCAGTTGATGGTGACGCGGTCGAGGAATTCGAGGGTGCAGGGGATGATATGGGCGGCGACGATGGCGGAGACGGTTTCGGCGGCGGCGGTCATGGTGTCATAGACCGCGAGGAGCGTGCGCTTGGCCTTGGGGCGGGGGAGGAGGCGGAGGAGGACGGCGGTGAGGACGCCGAGGGTGCCTTCGGAGCCGATGAAGATGTCCTTGAGGGAATAGCCGGCGACGTCCTTGACGCATTTGTTGCCGGTGTTGAAGACCGTGCCATCGGCGAGGACGACCTGGAGGCCCATGACGTAGTTGCGGGTGATCCCGTATTTGAGGCCGCGGAGGCCGCCGGAATTTTCGGCGACGTTGCCGCCGATGGTGGAAATTTTCATGGAGCCGGGGTCGGGCGGATAAAAGAGGCCGGCGGCGTCGGCGGCTTCGCTGACTTTCTGGGTGAGCACGCCGGGTTCGGCGGTGAGGGTGAGGTTGGCGGGATCGACTTCGAGGATGCGGTTCATGCGCACGGTGCAGAGGACGATGCCGTTGGGAACGGGGACGCTGCCGCCGCTGAGGCCTGTGCCGGAGCCGCGGGTGACGACGGGGGTGCGGCTGGCGTGGGCGAATTTGAGGACGGAGGCGACGTGGTCGGTGGACTGGGCCATGACGACGGCGGCGGGGGCCTGGTTGAGCATGGCGGTGCCGTCGTAGGCGTACACGGCGAGATCCTCGGGGGAGGCGAGGACGTTTTTGGGGCCGACGAGGGTGTTGAGTTCCTGGAGGAGGGCGGGGGTGTCCATAGCGTGGTGCGTTTAGAGTTGGCGGAGGAAGCGGAGATCGTTTTGTTCGAAGAGCCGGAGGTCGGGCACTTCATGGAGGATCATGGCGATGCGTTCGACGCCCATGCCGAAGGCGAAGCCGGTCCAGCGTTCCGGGTCCCAGCCGGCGGCGGTGAAGACGTTGGGATCGACCATGCCGCAGCCGGCGATTTCGATCCATTCCTTGCCTTTGACCTGGAGGGCGGGGCTGGAGAGATCGACTTCGTAGGAGGGCTCGGTGAAGGGGAAGAAATGGGGGCGCAGGCGCATGCGCGTGCCGGGGCCGAGGAGTTCGCGGAAAAAGAATTCGAGCGTGCCCTTGAGGTCGGCGAGGGTGGTGTCTTCATCAACGACGAGGCCTTCGACCTGGTGGAACGAGCTTAGGTGGGTGGCGTCAATCTCGTCGCGCCGGTAGCAGCGGCCCGGGGCGATGATGCGGACGGGGGGCTGGCCGGAGAGCATGACACGAATCTGGACGGGGGAGGTCTGGGTGCGGAGCAGGAAGCGGCCATGTTTGGGGTCGGGCGGCGCGTCGAGATAGAAGGTGTCCTGCTCGTTGCGGGCGGGGTGGTCGGGGGGCGTGTTGAGGGCGTCGAAGTTGTGGAATTCGGTTTCGACGTCGGGCCCCTCCGCCAGGGCGAAGCCCATGCGCCGGAAGATGGCGGTCATGCGGGCGAGGGTTTGAGTGACGGGGTGGAGGCGTCCGCGTGGATAGGGGCGGCCGGGCAGCGTGAGGTCGCGGTCGCGGGTTTCGGCGGACTCGGCGAGGGCGTCGCGGCGGGCGGCGAAGGCGGATTCGAGGGCGGTTTTGACTTCGTTGAGGCGTTTGCCGAGGGCGGGCTTTTGCTCCTTGGGAACGTCCTTGAACCGGTCCACGAGCGATTGGAGGCCGCCGCGCCTGGCGAGGAAGCGGAGGCGGGCTTCTTCGAGGGCGGGGGCATCCTGGGCGGCGTCGAGGGCGGCGAGGGCCTCGCGTTCGAGTTGGTCCAGTTCCTCGGTCATGGGGCGGGAATGGTGGCGGAAGGGGGGCGGGAGGTCAAACCCGGTGTTGGCGGCCCGGTGTTGGCGGCGGGGGAGCCGAATTCCCGAATCCCCGCGGCGCGGGCGCGCGGCGGAGGAACGGCAACGCCTTCGCGCGGACGGCCATGATCGGGGAGCGGGCCTCATGGCGTTATGGCCGCCTGGGCGGCCCGTCATTCCTCATAAACGGGGTATTGCTCGGGTTTCGGGCCATCCTCGTGGATGACCCTGGGGTACTTGACGCGGGCCTGCGGGGGTTGGGCCTTGCCTTTTTTTCTGATCTCGAAAATCCAGTCGTCGCCGAAGTCGAACCAGTAATAGAGCTTCTTGTGCGGGGGAAGCGGGAAGATATTGTCGAGCGGGATATCCCAGAGCGGGCCGTCCATCGCGTCATGGCGCTCGTCGTACTCGCCGGTTTCGGTAAACCAGACCCTGCGGCCCCGCAACGTATTGGCGGCGTAAAAGGTGGACGGGTGATCGTCGTCGAACCCGGTCAAGTCCAGCATGAAAAAATGCAGGTCGCCGAGTGTCCTGTCGGACGGGATCTCGGCCACGCGCAAAAAGGGCTCGTTAAAATAGGCGCCCGAAACGCATTGAATGGAGAGCGTGAGAACGGATTTCTTGGTTTGGCGTCTTCGCGGGTTCTTGGGCACGCCCGCAAACCCTAATTCGGTCCGTCAACGGGGCAAGGCAATACGGGGAGGCAATGCGGGGAGCGGGAATGGGGCGGGGCGGCGGTTTTGCTTTTCAGGACCGGGATGGGGGTGGTAGAGGATGCCGATGCAGGCGGGATCGGACGAAGCGAGAACGTTGTCCATTGACATCGACGGCGTGCTGGCGCAGGCGCGGGCGGACCTGGATTACGCCCGGTGCGAGCCGGTGCCCGGTGCGGTGGCGGCGTTGCGGCGGCTGAGGGAGGAGGGGTGGGTGCTGGTGCTGCACACGGGGCGCCATTTCAACCGGCTTCGGGAGACAGTGGACTGGCTGAGACGGCACGGGTTCGTGTATGACCACTTGGTGTTGGGGAAGCCGGTGGCGCGGTTTTACATTGACGACCGCGGGATCGCGTTTGAGGGATCGTGGGGGCCGATTGTGGAGCGGCTGGGGAAGGCGCCGGCGCCCGCCGTGGAGGTGGCGTAACGGCGCCGTCATCATTTGCGGGTGGCCTTGACGGCAGCGACGGCGGCGGCAATCAGAACCCGGCTGGCATGAAGGCGGCCCTTTTCGGGGAGTTGGGCCAAGGCAGTTTCAGCCAAGTCCAAGGCCACACGACCGGCACGGCACGCTTCGACGATCAAGCCGATTGACCCGATGACGGGGATATCCATCGCCCTGCACGCGCGCCTCGCCTCCAGTTCGTCACACAGCATCAGCCAATACAATCACGCCGAAAACCTGCTGCCGGAAGCCCAATCCAAGTCGGCTCGGACTTCCTTGAGTGTCAGGGGCCGGCGTTCATACGGTTGCGCCGCCGGCGCTTCCCAGAGCACTCGGACCCGGGTGCCGTCGGGAGGACGCCGCCGGGCGGGAAGGGCGACTGCGCCTTTCCTGACCATCCCCGTTGTCTCCATGACTGCGTTCATGCTTGCCGACAGAACCCTAATCCCGGCAATGAACGGCGCAAGGGGGATTTACGTCGCGGGAATTGGGCGGGGTTTTCCACATTGACGACCGCGGGATCGCGTTTGAGGGGGCGTGGGGGCCGATTGTGGAGCGGCTTGGGAAGGCGCCCGCGCCCCCTGCCGCGGCGGAAGTGGCGTAAGGGCGCCGCTCAGTCCCGCAACGCGTGGAGCAACCGGTCGGGGAAGGTTTGCATGCCGAGGTAGCGCGCGCCGAGTTCGAGGGCGCGGGCGCGGACCGGGGCGGGGTTGGCTTTGCGGAGGGCGCGGAGGGCGCGCCGCCAGGCGGCGGGGTTGGCGAAGTCCGTGACGAGGAACTGGTCGTCGTGGACGATTTCGGGGATGCCGCCGGCGCGGCTGGCGAGGAGGGGCAAGCCGCGGACGAGGGCTTCAGCGCCGACGCGACCGGCGGGTTCGGCCCATTGGGAGGGTTCGAGCACGGCGGCGGCCAGGGCGTAGGCGGCCGGGGGCGGGAGCGTGCCGGCCCAGTGGAGGTTGGGGGGGAACTTTCTGCGGGCGGAGGTTTGGGGGGATTTGACGCCGCAGACGAGGAAAGGGGTTTCGGGGAACATGGCGGCGAGCTGGATGATGATTTGGATTCCCTTTTTGGGGGTGCCGGCCATGGCGAGGACGGCGCGGCTGAGGTGGGAGCGTTCCTGTTCCCAGGGTTCCGGGGGGTCGATGCCGGGATAGACCACGTCGGCGGTGGCGCCGAAGGCGGCCTGGACCACGGCGGCGATAAAGCCGGAGTTGGCGATGACGCGTTCGGCGGCGGCGACGGTTTCGGTGGCGGCGGCGACGGCGGGGTCTTCGCCCTGGCGCGCCTGGATGGCGGCGGCGAGGTCGGGGGGATCGAAGAGATTGTCGCCGGCGGCGCCGGCGAGGTCTTCGACGCTGCGGAGGAAGAACCAGAAGGGGCGTCCGAGGCGCTGGGCGGCGCGGGCGGCGGGGAGTGCCCAGGCCTGCTGGCCGAGGACGCGGCGGGCGGGGATGGCGGCGATGCAATCGGCGAGGTCGTCTTCGTGGACGATCCAGATGACGTCGATGCCGCGGTGCTGGAAGCGGGCGACGGCGGGGCCGAGGCAGACGGCGGCGACGGCGAGGCCGGAGGCGGCGAGCTGCGCGCCGAGGTGGAGGAGGCTGCGGGTGCCGCCGCCGCGGACGGGGAGGAGGGCGTTGGAGACGAGGAGCACGTCGTAGGCGGGGCGGAGGCGTTCGAGGGGCGGGCGGCGGAGGAACTCCCACCAATCCGTGTTTTCACTGTCGCGAAGGCGGCCGCGGGCGGCGTTGGCGGCGGACCAGACGGCGCGGGCGGCGGGAGGCCCGGCGAGGCGGCTCCAGAGGAGCGGCGGGAGAACGCGGGCGAGGGAGCTTTGGGGGCGGTCGAGCGCTTCGATGGCGCGGTTGAATTCGTCCATGGCGCGCGCGGGGTTGGGGGCGGGGCCTCAGAGTTTCATGGCCTCGGCGTAGTGGCCTTCGAGGATGCCGATCTGGCGTTCGGGGGAAAACTCGGTGCGTATGCGTGCGGCGGCGGCCTCGGAAACGCGCTGGCAGAGGGCGGGGTCGCGGGCGGCGGCGAGCATGCGGGCGGCGAGGGCGGCGGGATCTTTTTCGGGGACGAGAAAGCCTTCGGCGCCGTCGCGGACGGCCTCGGGGATGCCGGCATGGGCGGTGGAAAAGACCACGGCGCCTGTGCCCATGGCTTCGAGGAGGGAATTGGGGACGCCTTCGAAGTCGTTTTCGCTGTCGGTTTCGCTGGGGTGCAGGAAGAAGTGGGCCTCTTCGTAGGCCTTGCGGATTTCGTCGCGGGAAAGGAATCCGGCGAAGTGGACCTTGCGGGTGAGGCCGAGGCGGCGGACTTCGCGCTGGAGTTCGGCGAGCTGCGGGCCGTCGCCGGCGACGGTGAACGAGGCTTCGGGGAATTCCCTGGTGAACTCGGCGAAGGCGCGGATGGCGGAGAGGAGCCCTTTTTTGGGGATGAATCGGCAGGCCTGGAGGACGTTCCAGCGCCCGTCGCGGGGCCAGTCGCGCGGGGTGGCGGCGAAGACCGAGGAGGGGACATGGGTGCGGTTGAGGCGGATTTTGGCGCGGGGGCAGCCGAGTTCGACGAGGCGGGCGGTGAAATATTCGCACCGGGCAAGGATGAGGGCGCAGCGGTCGAAGACCTCGGGCAGCCAGCGGCGGTCTTCGGGGCGGAGGACGTAGCAGCCGAGGTCGGCGCCGTGGAACGAGACGACGACGGGGAACGGCGCGCGGGCGAGCATGGGCGCGAGGCGCGTGGCTTCATGGCCGAAATAGATGTGGAGCAGGCCGGTTTGGAGGCCCTTGAGCTGTTCCAGGAGCGAAAGGATGATGCCGCGATAGACGATGGGGGGTTCGCGCTTGACGTACTTTAAATAGGCGCGCTGGAGCAGCGACTGGGGGCGGCTGTGGACGAGATGGACGCCGCCGTGGGGGAAGAGGCGCTCGTTTTGGCGTTCGCGGGTGACGACCAGGCTGCGGAACCGGGTGAGGCCGGCGACCTGGTTATAGACGTGCCACATTTCCGGCTTGAGGAAGGTCCCGACGAAACTGGTGACGGTGGGTTTGTCCACGGCCTCAGCCTTTCTTGCCCCGGCGTTTCTGGCGTTCGAGTTCGGCCTGTTCGCGGGCCTGTTCCATGAGCATCTGCCAGCGGGTGCGGGGGCGGGCCTTCTTTTTTTCGAGGGCGGGCGCGGGGGCGTTGAGATTGTGGTACATCTGGGCGACGCCGAAGAGATTCTGGACGGTCCAGTAGAGCGAGAGGGCCGAGGAAAAATTGTAGCAGATGGCGACGAACATGAGGGGCATGAACTTCATGATGTTGGCCTGGGTTTTATCGACGGTGGTGGTGGGCGTGATATGCATCTGCCAGAGGGAGGTCAGCCCCATGAGGATGGGCAGGGGATTGACAGGCAGGCCCAGGCCCGGGAGATGCCAGACCGTGTCGGGGCGGGAGAGGTCGGCGGCCCAGAGGAACGAGGCGCCGCGCAATTCCACGGCGCTTTGGAGCATGGAGTAGAACCCGAAAAAGACCGGGATTTGGATGAGCACGGGGAGGCAGCCGCCGAGCGGATTGACGCCGTATTCGCGGTACAGGTCCATCATTTCGATCTGGGCCTTCTGGGGATCGTTCTTGTGCTTTTCCTGGACCTCCTTGAGCCGGGGCTGGAGGGCCTGCATCTGTTTCATGGTCTTGTTGGACTGGGACTGGAGGGGGAAGAAGAGGCCCTTGATCACCAGGACCATGAGGATGATGGCCATGCCGTAATTGTGGGTGAACTTGTGGATCATGTTCATGGTGTTGAGCAGCGGCACGCTCACCCAGCTCCAGAATCCAAAGTCCATGACCAGGTGCTTGTATTCGCCCAAGTCCCGGAGCCGCCAGTATTCGCGCGGCCCGAAGTAGGCGTCGAAGGCGCGCGCCACCGCGGCGCCGCCGGCGAGGTCGAACGCCGGGACCCGGCCCCAGGCCGCGACCCCTTCGGGTTGCTGGCGTTGGCCGGGCCGGAAACGTGGGAGCCGGACCATCTCGGCGACGGCGCCCTCGAACGGCTGGTCGCGGGGATCGATGAGCGTCACGAAGAACTGGTTGCGGCTGGTCAGCCAGTCGAGGGGGCGGTCCTCCTGAATCTCGCCGCGCGCGGCGCGGGTGGGGATGAAAAGAAAACTGCCGGCATGAAAGTCGGTGAGCTTGCGGTGGACGGACTCCCGGCCATCCCACCAGTCGTAGCCGATGTACATGGGCATGTCCTCCTCGTACAGCGGCGCCGAGGTGCCGCAATGCACGAGGAAGGCGGGGATGCGGACCGCGCCGGGCAGGGTGGAGGCGAAACGCAACTCCACGCGGCAGCGGAAATCCTCCTGGAGCGTGAAGAGGCGGGTGAGGGTGACGCCGGGGAAGACCTCGGACGCCATGCGCACCTCGCGGTTGGAGGCGGAGACCGTGACGGGCGGTTCGGGGGCGTCGGGCGGCGTGAGGCCGCGGATTGTGAAGACGGGGACGGCGCCGGCGGAGTTGAGGCGCACGGGCCTGTCTTCGCCGGCGCCTTTGCCGAGGCGATGGCCCTTGAGATCGATCCAGCGGATGCCGGCGCCTTCGGCGACGAAATCGCATCGGATGTAGTCGTTTTCGGCGGTTGCGGCGGTGGGCGCCTTTTCCATGGGAGGCGCGGGAACCGGCGCGAATTGGTTTTGGGCCGGGCGGATTTCGGG
>CAYSZK010000010.1:57743-63327 GCA_964435495.1 uncultured Verrucomicrobiales bacterium | reverse complement strand
ACACCGTGATCAGGGCCAGCGACCCGAGGACCATCAACAGCGCTACGCCACGATTTCGTTCCGCGCCAAAGGCTTTCATTACATCCCACCATGCCATGACATTGTATGGACGCAAGCGAAGGAATGAAAAATCGTTTTACGCGGGAAAATCTCCAAAGGAGACGGGACGCCGCCGCCCTCCGCCGCACGCGCCAGCCCGCCGAAGCACCCGGACCTGCCGCTTGCCCGCCCGCGCCAAGCGCTTTGAACTGCTTCGCCCACGCGCACTTTTTTTTCCCCTGTCGCGGAGGCCGCACCAGTACTCCCCGTACTCCCCGTACGCTGGCGGCGGACCCCGCCTGCGCGGCCTCGTCGAGGTTTTTCATCAAGATTGACCCGGATTTCCGCCATCGGGGCGCGCGGCCATGCCAGGGGGCGGGCTTTCCCGGCCCATAAGGATTCCTTCTTTGGGAATGCCTCTTTTTCGCACGACGCCAGCCGGGTTCCATGTTTTAGTTCCCACAAGCGCGCCTCCACTGGCGTGTGAGTCATGCCACGACACCCGCGCAAATCCGGTTCGCCAGCCGCCCGCACCGTCCTCCGCCGGTGTGCCGCCGCCGCTGTGTGCGCCGCGCAAGCCCTGCTGGCGGCCTGCGGCGAAGACCATGCCGCCACGCCCCCCGCGGCGCCACCCCCGGCGCGCGTGAAAGTCTTGACGCTGCAACCCGACCCAACCACCTCCGCGGAGGACGCGCCGGGGACCGTGCGCGCGCGCGACGCGGCGGTGCTTTCCGCCAAGGTGAGCGGCGTCGTGACGGAGTTGGACGCCGATCCTGGACGCCGCGTGCGCCGCGGCGACGTGGTGGCGCGGATTGACGACCGCGAAATCCGGGCGCGGCTGCGGGGCGCGGAAGCGGCGCTGGCGGAAGCAACCGACACTTTCCGGCGGCACGAAAAGCTTCTTGCGGGCAAAGTGGTCACAGCCCAGGAGTTCGAGGCGGCGCGAAGCCGGTTCCAGTCGGCCCAGGCCGCCGTGGACGAGGCGCGGTCGCAACTTGAAGATTGCGTGCTCACCGCGCCGTTCGACGGCGTTATGACCCGGCGGTTCCTGCAGCGCGGGGACCTCGCCACGCCGGGGCGCGCCCTGGCCGAGATCGAGAACCCCGGCGCCCTGCGCCTGGAAGCGCTCGTGCCCGAGTCCCTCCTCGGCAACGTCCGCCTGGGCGGAACGCTGGCGGTCGTTCTGGCGCCCGACCGCGCCCTGATCGAAGGCGCCGTGGGCGAGATCGCGCCGGCGTCGGACCCGGCGTCGCGGACGACGCTGGTGAAGGTGGACCTCCCCCCGCATCCGGCGTTGCGCTCGGGCATGTTCGCGCGCCTGCGGATTCCGACGGACGCCGCGCCCTCGCTGCGGGTGCCCGCCGCGGCCGTGATCGCCCGCGGGCAGTTGGACGTGGTCCACGTGGTCCGCGGCGGCAGGGCGCAGATGCGCTTGGTGCGCACGGGGCGGCGCGAGTCCGGCAAGGTGGAAATCCTCGCGGGCCTGGAGCCTGGCGAACAGGTGGTTGTGGAAGGAACCGAACGGCTGTCCGACGGGCAGCCGGTGGCGCCGGATTGACCGGCGGCGGCGGGCGATGGACACGGGCGGGCACGCGGGCGGAGTGGCCGGGGCGCTGGCGCGCACGTTTATCGATTCCAAGCTGACGCCGCTGCTTGCCGCCACGGCGGTGTTGCTCGGCGGGGCCGCGCTGGTGTTGTTGCCGCGGGAGGAGGAGCCCCAGATCAAGGTGCCCATGATCGATGTGCTGGCCGCCATGCCCGGCGCCAGCGCGCGCGAGGTCGAGGAACGCGTGACGCGCCCCATGGAAAAGCTGCTGTGGGAGGTTCCCGGCGTGGAATACCTCTACTCGATGTCCCAGCCCGGCGAATCCCTGGTGATCGTGCGCTTTTTGGTGGGCACCGACACCGCGCGGGCGCTGGTGCTCCTGAATCAGAAGCTGCAGATGAACTTCGACCGCATTCCCCACGGGGTTTCGGCGCCGCTCATCAAGCCCCGGTCCATCGACGACGTGCCGATCCTCGCCCTCACCTTCCACAGCGGCCGCCACGGCCATCTCGCGCTGCGCCGCCTCGCCGCGGAGGTGGACGACCGGATCAAACGGGTGGCCAACGTTTCCGAGACCCGTTTGATCGGCGGGGCGCGCCGCCAGCTCCGCATCCAGCTGGACCCGGCGGCCCTGGCCGCGCGCGGCCTCACCCCGGCCGGCATTATTCCGATGCTCCAACAGGCCAACCGCCAGGCCACCGCCGGCGGCATGCCCTCCAACAACCGCGAAGTCGTCATTGAAACCGGCGCGTTCCTCGAGTCCGCCGCCGACGCCGGCGCCATCGTGGCCGGCATCGCGGGCGGCAGGCCCGTCCACCTCCGCGACATCGCCCGCGTCGTGGACGGCGCGGAACGCCCCAAGGACTACGTCTTCTTCGCGTCCGGCGCCGCGTCCGGCCGGCCCGCGGGCGCGGACGAGGCGGCGGTCACGCTGACCGTGGCCAAACGGCCCGGCGCCAACGCCATCACGGTGAGCCGCGACGTTCTGCGGCAGGTGGACCTCGCGCGCGGCGAGTTGATTCCGGGGGACGTGGAGGTTTCGGTGACGCGGAATTACGGCGGGACGGCCGCGGAAAAGTCCAACGAGCTGCTGGTCCACATGGGCATCGCGGTGGTGGGGGTTTCGCTGCTCATCCTCCTGGCGCTGGGCTGGCGCGAGTCCTTGATCGTCGCGGCGGCCATTCCGGCCACGCTCGGGCTGACGCTTCTGGTCTTTCTCCTCGGGGGCTACACGCTCAACCGGATCACGTTGTTCGCGCTGATTTTTTCCATCGGCATATTGGTGGACGACGCGATTGTCGTTCTGGAGAACGTCGTCCGCCACTTCCGCCTTCCGGCCAACCGGGGGCGCCCGCTCGCGGACGCCGCCGTCGAAGCCGTGGCGGAGGTGGGGAACCCCACGATCCTCGCGACCCTGGCGGTGATCGCGGCGATCCTGCCCATGGCGGCCGTGGGCGGGTTGATGGGGCCGTACATGCGCCCCATTCCCGTCGGCGCCAGCGCCGCCATGGCGTGGTCGTTGCTGGTCGCGTTCATCGTGACGCCCTGGGCGGCCCGGCGGCTGCTGCGCGGGGAGGGCGCCCGCGCACACGACGCGGGCGAAGATGCCGTGACGCGGCTCTACCGGCGCGCCATGCGCCCGCTGCTCCATCATCCGGGCTGGCAGGCCCTTTTCCTCGCGGGATGCGCCGCGCTGCTTCTGGGCGCCTTCGGGCTGGTCCTGGCGGGCTGGGTCAAAGTGAAAATGCTGCCCTTTGACAACAAGAGCGAATTCCAGGTGGTCTTGAACATGCCGGAAGGCAGCTCGCTCGAACGGACCGCCCAGGCCGCGCGCGAAATCGCCGCGGCCGCCCGCGCCGAGCCGGAGGTCACCGATGTCCAAGTGTACGCCGGCACCGCGGCGCCCTTCAATTTCAACGGGCTGGTCCGGCATTACTTCCTGCGGTCCGGCGATCACGTCGCCGACGTCCAGGTGAACCTCCTTCCCAAGCACCATCGCCGAGCCTCCAGCCACGCCATCGCGAAGCGCCTCCGCCCCCGCGCCGCCGAGATCGCCGCCCGCTACAACGCCCGCGCCGCCGTCGCCGAAGTCCCGCCGGGACCGCCGGTCCTGCAAACCCTCGTCGCCGAATGCTACGGCCCCTCCGAAGAGGTCCGGCGGAAACTCGCGGAAGAAATGATCCGCATCTTCCGCGCCACCGAAGGCGTCGTGGACGTGGACTGGTATTCCGAAGCCGACCAGGAAGAGGCTCGATTCGTGGTGGACAAGGAAAAAGCCGCCCTCTCGGGCATTAGCGCCGAGACGGTCTCCCGCACGCTGCAAATCGCCGTGGACGGCCTCGGGATCGACCTCCTGCACAGCCGCAGGGACAAGGAGGATGTCGAGATCATGCTGGAAGTCCCCGAGGACCTCGTGTCGCGCCCGGAGGACCTCCTGGCCATCCGCGTGCGCGCCGGCGACGCCAACGCCCTGCCGGAGCCCGTGGCCGGCCCGGAGCGCGGCGGCGCGGCCGGGTCCGGCGCCCTGGTGCCGTTGCGCGAAATCGTGCGGCTGGAGCGCGGCATCCGGGACAAAACCGGGCATCGCAAGAACCTGATGCCCGTCGCCTACGTCATTGGCGACGTGGCGGGCACGGTGGAAAGCCCGGTGTACGCCATCCAACGCATGAACCGCGAAATCGCCAAACTCCGCGCGGACGCCCTGGGCGCGCCGCGGGGCGGGGGCGGCGTCAGGGTGTACAACGCGCGGACGCCCTTCCACGACGGCGCCCCGGCGGTCAAGTGGGACGGCGAGTGGCACATCACCCTGGAGGTGTTCCGCGACCTGGGGCTGGCGTTCGCGGCGGTGCTGGTGCTGATCTACCTGTTGATGGTCGGCTGGTTCAAGTCGTTCGTCACGCCGTTGATCGTCATGGCGGCGATTCCGTTTTCGCTTGTCGGCATCCTGCCGGCGCACGGCCTGATGGGGGCGTTCTTCACGGCCACGTCCATGATCGGGTTCATGGCCGGGGCCGGCATCGTCGTGCGCAACTCCATCATCCTCGTCGATTTCATCGGGCAGCGCCGCCGGGAGGGCATGCCGCTGGAGGACGCGGTGGTGGACGCCGGCGCCGTGCGGTTCCGGCCCATGCTGCTGACCGCGATGGCCGTGGTCGTGGGCGCGGGCGTGATCCTTTTCGATCCCATCTTCCAGGGCCTGGCCATCTCGCTCATGGCGGGCGAGATCGCTTCCCTTGCCCTTTCCCGGCTCGCCGTCCCCGTGCTCTATTTCATGGCGAATCGCGCCAGGACCGCCGCTGGATAGGCGCCGCCCCCTTTGTTGATTCCGCGGTTCACGGTCCGTATCCGCGGTCTCGCGCAAAGAACGCCAGGCCCGCCACGGGGAAGAACGGAAAGCCAGGCGCTGTCCCGCACGCCCCTTCGCGAGCGGGCCGTCGCCCTTCCCAAGTGTCCTGTCTGGCGAATGGACACGCAAAATTCGTGGGGGATTCTGGCCTGGGACAAGGCGCGAGGAGGGAGCTTGTCCATGGCGATCTGTGACTGGCGAGCACCGCGGCCCCGGGCCAGAAGAGCCACAACCTTGAAGCGGGCCGGGCCATCCCGGAGGGATGCAGGATGTTTGCCGGGGGTTGAGCGAAGCGACACCCACGGTTGTCGGAGTACTTGGAACCCTCCGGGTTCAGGGGATGATCGGGCCATGGCGGGGGGGGCCGGCATCGTTGGCCGGAGTCTGCCGCCCGCAGGCTGCGGCCTGAGGGGCGCGACAGGTCGTTGCGGCTCGGGCCGAGGATTCTTCATCCTGTCCAAAGTCCTCGGCACGCCTCGTTCCGGGCTATTCTGCCGCGCAAATCTTGCATGCGTGTGCGCCAGACGGGACACTGGCGGCACTTGGGCTTGGCGGGCGATGTTGTCCCGCAGCGCTGCGAATTATTTTCATTTGCAACGGTATTAGAAAAGGCTTTATTCCGCGCCGACATGCAACCGGCAGCATCGTTTTTC
>CAYSZK010000010.1:0-57643 GCA_964435495.1 uncultured Verrucomicrobiales bacterium | reverse complement strand
GGTATTAGAAAAGGCTTTATTCCGCGCCGACATGCAACCGGCAGCATCGTTTTTCCGGGTTTCGCCTGGGTTTCGGCGGGCCGCGCTCGCTTTCGGAGGTGCGGCGGTGTGCGCTTCACTGTGGCTGCTGCTAAGGCCCGCCGGGCATCAGGCCGGGGACGCCTCTGAAGGCACGTTTTATCCAATGGCTGGTTCGGCACCCAATGGCGGTCGCTCCGCCGGCGCGGGGCGGGGAAGTTCCGCCGCCTTGGGCGAGATCGAAACCTGGGTCCGGAGCGGGAATCCGTGGCGGGCCGGGCGCATGGCGGTGCTCGACCGGCTTCGGTCGGAGGAGATGGCGGCCGCGTTCGGGTTGATCAACTCCCTGCCGGCAGGCGCCGACCGCGAGATTCTGGTCGGAGCCCTGCTTTCCCGGTGGACTGCCCGGGATCGGGGCGCGGCGTTTGGCGCGCTGGGGAAGGTGGCGCCGGCGCGGGTGCGGCAAACATGCGAAGGGGAGCTGTGGGAAGCGTGGCGGACAAAGGAACCAGCCGCGGCGTTCGCGTGGCTGTGCGGCGCGATTGCCGCCCGGCCCGGTGAGGCGGAGCATTTCACCCGGCTGGCGCTGGCGCATTGCCGGGCTGCGGGCGCGGGATGGGCGGAGCGTGCGGCGGCGGCGGGACGGCTTCCCGAGGGCGCCGTGCGCGGCGCGGTCCTGGGCGGACTTGCGGCGGAGGGGGTGCGGAACGGGGAAGGCGAGTTCATAGCCGGCTGGATTCGGGGCTTGGCCGAGGGGGACATGCGGATCGGCGCGGCGGAGGGTTACGCAGCTGCGGTGGCGCGGATGACCCTGCCGGACGCGCCGGCGCTGCGGCAATGGGTTCAGAACCTGGGTCCGGGCCCGAGCCAGCGGCGGGCGGCGGGGATTCTCGCGCGCGCGATGGAGCCTGGCCGGGCCTCCGAATGGCTTGCCGGGAATCCGGGCCTTGCCGGGCAGGCGGAGCTGTTGCGCGAGGGTGTGGCGAAGCACGTAGCGTTGCTGGCGCGCGAAGCGGCTTCGCCCGAGAGCATCCGGGACTGGGTGGAGTCGCTGCCTGCGCAGCGGGCGGAAGGCTTGGTCCTTGCCGGTTACCTGGAGGGGCTGGCGGGGGCGCATCCGGCGTTTGTGTTCGAGGAGGCGGCGGCCTTGCGGGACGCCGCGGAACGCGAGCGGCTGCAGCATCTGGCGGCGCGGGCGTGGCTGGCGCAGGACCGCGAGGCTGCGCGCACGGCGCTGGCGGGGCGCCGGCTTCCAGAGCCGGTGCGGGCGATGATGGCGCTGGCGGAGGAGACGGGGCCATGAGCACGGGGATGCTCCGTGCGGCGCTGGCGTCCGCGGGCATGGCCGCGGGCCTGTCTGCGGGCGGAGAAGAACTGCCGTTGAACGAGCCGGTTCCCGAGTTCCGGCTGGTGGACCAGGCGGGTGCGGAGCGGGGGCGGGAGGCGTTTGCGGGGAAGGTTTGGGTCGCGGGATTTTTCTTCACCCGGTGTCCGGGCCCGTGCCTGGCGTTGACGCGAAACATGGCGCACATCCAGACGGCGCTGGCGGACGAACCGGATATCCGGCTGGCGAGTTTCACGATCGATCCGGAGGCGGACCGGCCGGAGGTTCTGGCGGCTTACATGCGGCGGCACGGGGCGTCGCCGCGCAACTGGTTCTTCCTGACGGGGGAGCCCACGGCGGTGCGGGCCCTGGTGCGCAAGGGCTTCCAGCAATACCTGATTGAAACGTCCGATCCGGGGGCGGGCGGATTCGTGCACAGCACGCGGCTGGCGCTGGTGGATCGGGCGGCACGCATGCGCAATCACTACGATGGCTTGGACGGGGCGAGCGTGGCGCAGTTGATCCGCGACGCGCGGGCCCTGGCCCGTTCCCCGGCGCCGCCGCGCGCGGCGGACGGCGGGTTTGCCGTTTTGCGTTCTTCCGCAGTCAACCCAACCAAAACACCCGAGAGAAACCCATGAAGAACAATTCCTTCCCGATTCCGTCCGCCGCGGCGGCGTTGATCACGGCGGCCCTGCTGTTTGGGCCGCTGCGCGTTCCGGTTCACGGCGCGTGCGGGGCGGACACCGCGACGAAGCAGGACGAGCAGGCGGCCTTGCTGGCGCTATTCCCGAGCAGCGGGAGCGGGGGACCGACCGTGACCTCGGCGGGGTCGGGAAACTGGGGGGCGGGATCGACGTGGTCGGGGGGCCAGGTGCCGGGGGCGGGGGCGCGGGTGCGCATCCTGGCCGGGCACACCGTGACGTACAACGTCAACAGCGGCGCTGTGTTGAACTGGGTGCGGGTGGACGGCGTGCTGAAGTTTCAGGAGAGCGGCAGCACGCGGCTGGTCCTGGACTCCCTGTTCGTGGCGCCGGAGGGGACGCTCCACGTGGGGACGCCGGCCAATCCCATCACGGGCAATGTGCTTGTCGAATTCCCGGGGGACACGGACATAGACACGGTGCGCGATCCGAAGGTGTTCAGCCGCGGATTGATCGCGATGGGGGTGACGAGAATCCAGGGCCAGGCCAAAACGGCGTGGGCGCGGTCGGCTGTGGACCGGCAATACGCGGCGGGGGAGTCGACGGTGTACACCGCCGGAGGGTTTTCGGGCTGGGCCAACGGGGACGAGATCGTGCTTACGGGCACGAGCTTCAACCGCGGGGACGCGAACGTTTCCAAGGACGATGTCCGGACGATCCTGGGCATCAGCGGGGCGCAGGTCCAGGTGGATCCGCTGGAGTTTGCGCACACGTTTCCGGCGGGATACGGCTTCAGCACGTACGTGGGGAACCTGACCCGGAACGTGGTGTTTCGGACCTTGAACGGCGAGGACGTGCCGGCGCAGCGCCGGGCGCATGCGATCTTCATGCACTGCAACAACGCGGAAATCCGGAACGCCCGGTTTTCGTCGATGGGGAGGACGGACAAGGACGTGCTGGTGACCGATCCCGGGGCGGGGTTTGTGGAGGATGGGAAGAGTCCGGCGCGCGGCTCGACGGGCAACCCGCGGGGCCGGTATTCCCTGCATCTGCACCGGTGCGGGACCTCGGCGGCGGAGGAGCCGATTCGCGTGCAGGGGGTGGTGGTGGACGACGGGGTGGGCTGGGGGATCGTGGTGCACGAGAGCTACGCGGAGGTGGAGGATTGCGTGTCGTTCCGGGTGTTCGGGGCGCATTACGTGACCGAGGACGAAACCGAGCTGGCGGTGTTCCGGCGGAATCTGGCGGTGTCGTCGAAAGGTTCGCTGAACGAGGAGGGGCTGCTGAACGGGCCGACGGACCGGGACGCCCGGAGCGATCTGGGGGTGCGCGGGATGGGTTTCTGGCTGGACTCGCCGTATTCGGTGCGGGAGTTCACCGGCAACGTGGTGAGCGGCTGCAAGGGGGAGGGCATCCTGCTCTACGGGCACGATGACGGCAACGACCTGGAGGGCAACAAACACGGGCTGAAGCTGGTGGGGGTGTCGAACCTTCCGGCGTCGGTGCAGGCCCTGTTCCCGTGCGCGACCCAGGTGCAGACGTTCAAGGTGCCGTGGGGCCTCTTCCAGAGCAACGTCATCTTCAACGCGCGCGCAGGCATGTCGCTCAACGGGCCTTTGCGCGATGACACGGGCGCGGATTTCTTTTCGGTGGGGCACCAAACGTACGGCGTGATCGACCGCCTGAACGTTTACCTTGTCCGCGAGTATGGCGTGGGGTCCCAGTACCAGTCGCGGACGGAGTTCAAGGACTGCGTGCTGATCGGCAATCTGGCGGCGCCGATCCAGGCCAATCCGCCGCAAATCCAGGGGGCGCAGGCGGAGGGCTACGGCATTTTTGCCCAGAAGAACGCCCGGGGCTGTGTGGTGCGCAACTGCCGCGTGCAGGGCTTCCAGCGCGCGCTGTGCGTGGGCCAGACGGCGGGGCAGGGCTTCCGGGAAGAGGAGGAGTCCAAAACCGCGCCGTGGCGCTTGATCGGCGGCGTTTTTGCCAACAACAACGACCAGCTCTTTCCCGGGCCCGGCCGCTACACCGACCAGCCCACCTCACCTTTCATTCTGAGCCCGCCGTTCCCGGCCTATTTCCAGATCGAGGGAAATCCGTCCTTCACGACGCTCGGCGCCAACCAGGCGCCAACGGCCGAGTTCACCGCGCAGGGGATAGGAGGATACGCGGTGCAGTTGGACGGTTCCGCCTCGTCGGACCCGGACTATCCGTTGGGGCTTTACGACGGCGCCTCGACCCCCTGGGGCGATCCCGCGCAAGGGGGCTGGGCGGACGAGAACGACAACACCCTGGCCTGTTATGCCTGGGACATCGGCAACGACGGGACCATGGACGGGTATGGCCGCTACTTCGTCCATGTCTTCCCAAGCGGCGGGCAGAAGACGGTGCGCCTGGTGGTTTACGATTCGGACGGGGCGACGGCGGTCCGGACCAAACAGATCACCGTGGCCGCGGTTCCATTCCCCGACATCGTGGGCAACGGGGTGCTGGACGCCGCGCCGGATTCCAACAGCGGCGCGTCCACTCCGGGCATCGCCGGGGACTACGTCCTGCGCCTGGGCCGGTCCAACTTCGCGTATCCCTCGGGACGCAAATGGAACTGGGCCAACAGCGAGATGTACGCGGACAACAGCGGGGCGGGCGGGGTAATCCAGTTGGTGCGGGACGAGAAGGTGTTGCGCGGCTTGCAGACCCTGCGGTTCTCGGCGATCAACAGCGGCGGGGACGAACTCCGCGCGACCGTCTGGGGTGTGGGCAACCCGTACTTTTCCAAGTCCAACTGGGATACCAAGGACCCGAAAGGCACGAGCGCGACCGAGCCGCCCGCGGTGGCCCGGCTGTTTGACGTGAATTTCAACCAAGTCCGGAGCGCGTGGGAAACCATCGAACAATCCGTGGACGTGGGGAGCGGCCACGAGTACTACGTGATCCAGTACAACACCAGCGGCGTGGGCTCCGGGGAAAACCAGCGCATCGACAACGTCCAGTTCGGCGGCGCCGGAGGGGGCGCGCCTCCAACCGGCCCTGAGACCGACACGTTCGAGGACCTGCCGGAAGGGAACCAGGGCACCGCGACGCTGACGCGGAACGGGTTCTTGTACCGGACGACGCCGGTTGGCGGCGGTTCGGGTGCGCAGTGGAAGGTGTTTGGTCCCGGGAACCACGGCTACCCGAGCAAGGGCATCTCCGACGTCAACAACGACCGCAAGCTGCTGATCTCGCGCGCGGACGGGGCGCCGTTTGACCTGATCGCATTTGATCACGCCCGGTCTCCCTACGGGAACGCGGACGCGCTGGTCACCGGAAGGTACGCGGCCGGCGGCACCGTGACGGCGTCGATTGCGCCGACATCGCTGACCTTTGTCACCGCGACGCTGAACTGGACGGGTCTCAGCGAGGTGGAAATCAATTACGGGGAATCGGGCGGCGCGAACAAAAGGGTGGTGGTGATCGACAACGTCGTGGCCGGGCATTGACCGGCGAGCGGGGGGCGCGGCCGGGCGGAGGCGGACCGCGGGACGCGCCGTGAGGGGCGGGCTGGATTTCAGGGTCCGGCCCGTGCCCGGGGGGGCGGCCAGGCGACGGAGAGGCGGCTGCGTGAGGGGCGGCGGCGACGGGAGGCGAGGGCGGCGGCGACGCGGCGACGGGTGGCAACGCGGACGTGCGGGGCGCCGCGTAGCGCGGCGGCGGCGGTCGAAAAGGCGACGCCGGATTCGCGGGCCACATCATAGATGGTGGCGGCCATGGCGGTGAGGCTAGTGTCCAGTCTGGCAAATAAACACACAAAATTCCAGGGGGATTCTGGCCTGGGACAAAGCGCGAAGGGGGAGCCCGTCCACGGCAATCTGTGACTGACAAGCAACGCGGCCCCAGGCCAAAAGAACCACGACCCGAAGGGCTTTGCCCGAGGGCTGCGGCCTAAATGGCACGGCACTTCGTTGTGCCTCAGGTCGAAGATTCAACCGATCCACTCCCCGCTGGCACGCCACGTTTCGCGCCATTTCGTCCCGCAGATTTTGTATGCTTATTTGCCAGACAGGACGCTATGGGGCGCCTTCCGGCTCCGATGGCGCGGGCCGCGCCGCGAGGTACTCGTAGATTCGGAAATCGTACACGACCGAGCGCAGCCGCAGGACCGGCGGCACGCCTTCGGCCCGGTGCAGGCGGGCGGCCATGGTCTTGTGGAAATCCTTGATCCGCAGCACCTGTTCCTCGTCGTAGGGCGCCACGCCCAGCACGCGGAACGCCTGGCTCAAGGTCCGGCCCGGGTCGGCCGCGACCACCCAGCGGACGCCCCGTTTCCGAAGGATCGCCTCGCAATCGGCCCAGTTGCCCGCGGCAAAAAACCGGGACGCGTCCACGATGCCCTCGATGCTTTGGTGCGAGCTGCTGGCCACAATGGGCGCGCCGTCCGGGCGCAGCAGCGCCGGCCCGATCCACCAGGGCGCAAGAATGGCGCCGGGCGGCTGGATTTTCCGCGCCACCTCCAGCAACCGCGCGTTCTCGGGATCGGGACGGCGCACTTGGGCGGCGTTGAGGTGGTAAAGAAAAACCGGCAACGAAAGGAGAAACGCCACCGGCCACGGCCAGATGCGCCCCGGCAGGCGAAACAGCAGGGGCACCAGAAACAGCACGCACGCGAGGCCGTTCGCCAGCGCGCCCCACCGCGCCTGGGCCATGGCCAGGCCCGACAGCGCCACGGTGAGCGCGCTGAAAAGCGCGAGATTGCCCGGCCGCAGCTTGAGCACGCGCCACGCCACCACGACCAGCACGGGCGCAACCCAGACCCACGCGCCAAACCAGTAGGTGAACGACATCGGTTTCAGCCCGCGCATCTCGCCGACCTGCCCCAGCCAGTTTTCCAGGTAATGCCGGTAACCCGGCGGCGGCGGCGCCACGCGAACGCCGTCCACCAGCCATCCGATGCCGCACACCACGGCCAGCGCCAGCCACCACCACGGGCGGCGCGTGAAGAACGCAAGGCGCAAGGTTGCGAGGCGCACCGCCGCCACAATCACGAAAACCACCGCCGGTTCGTACAACGATGTCCACAGGGCCACGCCCCATGCGCCGCCGGCGGCAAGCTGCAGCCGCCGCCCCGCGCCCGCGGCGACGTTAACCTCCAGGCAAACCGCCGCCATCACCGCCGCGATCACCAGGGATTGATGGTCCGGGCGGCCCACGTTTTGCGCCCAGGCCAGCGGCGGGAACACCGCGTAAAACAGCAGGGCCGCGGTCCGCGCGCGCCCCGGATACCAGCGCCCCATCCAGAACCACAGGAACACCAGCAGGCCCGCCCCGAGCACCGGCGACACCAGCGCGCCGGCCAAAGCAAGGGCGTCGCCGGTGAACAGGCGGAGCGGCAGGGAAAGCGCCAGGATCAGGTAATCCAGGGGCGCGGTGGTGTGCGGCGCGATGCCGATGGGATAATTCTCGAACCCGTGCCAGCGCAACGGCTGGAGCGGATGCTCCGCCAGCCATGCAACACGCATCATGCGCGTCCAGCAATCGGGGTCGGCGAAAGCGATCCCGGCCTCGGTAAAAATCTCCTCCCAGCGGACGCCGCGGAAGGCGAACGCCAACAGGATCAGGAGAAGGATCGAGGCCCAGTCGGGCCAGAATCCCCGCCGCGGCAACTGCGCATCCGGTTCCGGCATGGCCCAACCCTGCACGACCCGGCGTGGAAAAGCGATACCGGCGTGCCTGGAAAAGAGCCCGGCGCGCGGGGACCACCCTCGTTCGGCCCGAACGCGGCGGGCGTTGCGCAATGGGCATCAACGCCAGCAATCCTGACGGGGGCCACGCGCCCCCGGCGCTGTTTCCCGGCTCCGGATTCGCGGCCAGTGCGGTGCCGCGAGCCGGGTTCCCCATGCTGCCGCGATAGGGCGAACACCCCATGGCGGCGCCCGGCCCCCATGGTACGATGGCTCCGTGAAAACATACAAAATCGGGATTCCTTCCCTGCTCGTCACGCTGGGCGCCTCCGCCCTGCTCACCGGTTGCGTGACGGCGGGTTACTACGAGGCCGGGCACTACGCGTACAATCCGGGATACCACACGGGGAGTGTCTACGTTTACAACGGGCGCCACTACTCGGGCGGGCGCTATGAAACAGGGCGATACTACTACAACGGCCGGTACCACACCAACCGTTACTATCACGGGGGCCGGTATTATTACGGCGGCAGCCACCGAGTGTACAAGACCTCCAGTTCCCATGGAAGATACGACGGCTCCAGGCACAACTCAAAGCACCACGTACGATATGGCTACTAAGCCGTCTCGATCCAAAACTTCGCGGGCGTTTGCTTGATCCTTTTGCGCAAGGGCGTCGTCGCCCGCTCGTTGCGTATCTTCGTCCCGATAGGCGCCGCGCTTGCGACACGCGTCCTCGCGCCAGCCCACCCGTTTGGGGTTAACACCCCATGGCTGGCCGGGGAAATGGGCGCCAACCTTGGTCACACCTCCACGGGGCAAGACCATGACGGATGAAACCACGGACCGCGACCCGGTCCCCGGCATTGCCGCCGAAACGGCGGTGGTGGCTCGGGACGAATACCTCCGGCTTGCGGCGGACTTCGACAATTTCAAGAAACGCACCCGGCGCGATGCCGGGCACCAAGCGGCGGCGGAGAAGGAGGCGTTCCTCCTGGAACTCCTGCCGGTGCTGGACAATCTGGAGCGCGCCCTGTCCTCCGGCACGCCGGACGCTTCCGGCCCGCTCCTTGCCGGGGTCGAAATGACGCGGCGGCAGTTGCGGCAGCTATTGCTTCGGCACGGCGTCGAGCCAATGGAGCCGATGGGCCTGCCGTTTGATCCGCACCTGCAGGAGGCGGTGGCGGTGGCGCACGATTCGCATCAACCGGATCAGGCCGTGCTGCTTGTCATGCAGCCGGGATACACCCGCGGCGGAAAATTGTTTCGTCCGGCGAAGGTCACGGTGAATCAGCGGCGTCATTCCTCCGGAAAAGGTCATGGCCGCTGAGTTCAGGGATTACTACCAGATTCTCGGGGTGCCGCGGGACGCGGACGACGCGGCCATCAAGACGGCCTTTCGCAAACTGGCGCGCCAGCATCATCCGGACGTGGCGAAGGACAAGGGCAACGCCGGGGAGAAGTTCAAGGAGATCAACGAGGCGAACGAAGTGCTCAGCGATCCGGAGAAACGCCGGAAGTATGATGCTCTGGCCGCGAACTGGGACCCTCGGGAACGCCAGGGACGCCATGCCTGGGACGGCGCGGCGGACGTGCATTTTGAGGGCACGGGATTCAGCGATTTTTTCGAGCAGTTCTTCGGAGGCCGCAGCCGGGCGGGCGGCGGCACGCCGGGAAACGGCGCGGGACATGCGCGGCACGGGCAGGATGTGGAGGGCGACCTGCTGGTGACGCTGGAGGAGGCCCTGCACGGGTCAACGCGTTCGATCGGGATGCGCCGCACGGACCCGCGCACCGGACAGGTGGCCGCGGAAACCTTGCGCGTGAGAATTCCGCCGGGCGTGCGGGAGGGCCAGCGCATTCGCGTCGCCGGCCGGGGCGAGGCGGGTTGGGGTGGCGGCGACCCGGGCCATCTCTTCCTGCGCGTGGTGCTGGCGCGGCATCCCGATTTTCGCGTGCGGGAGTCCACCTTGTATCGCGGCTTGGACCTCGCACCGTGGGAGGCGGTGCTGGGCGCGACCGTTTCCCTGCCGACGCTGGACGGGACGGTGTCCCTGAAAGTGCCGCCGGGTACGATGACGGGACGCGAATTGCGGTTGCGGGGCCGGGGACTGCCCACGGGCACGGGCGCGCGTGGCGACCTGCACGCGTGCGTGCGCGTGCGGGTGCCGCCCGAAGTGACTCCAGAACAGAAGGCGCTGTGGGAGCAACTCGCCGCGGGCGCCACCTTTCAACCGTGGCGGGATTCATGACACCGTCTTCCGAAGCCGCCGCCGCCCTGGAACCGTTCCAGCCGGCGCCCCATCTGCGCTACACCCTCGACGCGGCCGCGCATCTGGCCCGCCTGCCGCGCCGTGTGGTGCTGGTGTATTGCCGCGAGGGCCTGGTGCAGCCGGAGTTCCTGCCGCCGTATGGCGTGATGGTGTTCACGGAGGCGGCGATCCGGGAGTTGCGTTGGATCGAACACTTGCGCACGGCACACGGCGCCGGCCTGGCTTCGCTCCGGATGCTCGCCGCCCTGATCGTGGAAGTGGAGCGGCTTCGCGGCGAGGTGCGCTTCCTGCGCGGCCACTGAAGACCCGCGCGTTGGGACGGGGACTTGAGGCCGCACGCCCGCGACCGGGAAATCCCGGCTGTCTGGCCGCCTGCGCCCCAGGTCTCCGGCGTCAAGCCTCCGGCTTCAAGCCTCCGGCTTCAAGCCTCCGGCCGGGGAAATGCGCGCGTGCCGGCCGAGGATTGGGGTCGAGGCCAATCCATCCCGGCGGGCGCGGGTGGCCGGGCTTTTGGGGGCGCCGGGAGGCGCTGCCCGGCGATCACCAAGCGTTTACCGGCCAGACCGGGCGCGAGCGCGCCTCCCGCAAGGAGAATATCCCCAACCCGAGCCGGAACCCCCGCCGCCCTACCGCTTGCCGCCGGGCGCGGGTTTTGGCTTCTCCTTCTTTGGCTTCTTGATTTCTTTCCTCTGGCTGTTGTTGCCCTTGCCCATACTTGCCTCCTTTTGCCGGGGAACTGTTCCCCTACTTTTTCTTCTCGAAGTTCTGCTTCGCCAAAATGGCGTTTTGTTTTTGTTGGTTCGCGCTGGCCGCCTTGGCCCGCTGCTGGGATTTCTGCTTCTGGTTCGCTTTCGGGGATCGATCACCCATGCTGCTCTCCTTTTGTTGAGCGTTCACTCGCCCGCGGAAACAGACTTTTTCCGAAGGCCACCCAATGTTGCCAGAGCGGGCAGGAAATGCAACCGTCCTGTCTTCGTCCCCGGAGAAATCAGCCCGGCAGCTTGCGCGGGCAACGGCGAACGGCGGTGGAAATCTTGCCGCGATTCTTTGCCGGGCCCCATTGACTCCCAGATCCCCGCGGCGAGGGAGGGGAGGACGCCCCCACCGTCTCACAAACTTCCGGGCTCCCTCCCGATCAAGAGCCCCCTTCCGGCGCGGCCTTGCCCGGTTCCAAGGCGGCCAAGCCGCACTCGGCCGCCGGAATCCAACGGCCTTCGTCCTCCCAGCGCACATAAGCCTCGCGCACGTTGAACGTGCCGTCGCGGAGGAAGGCGCGCAACTCTTCTTGCGTGTACGGTCCGTGAGTGCGGTAACGGTCATACACGTACAAGACCGTGTCCGCCGCCAGGGCTTCGTCCGAACCGCCCGCCCGCGCGGCCGCGTGGTCCTCCGCCTCATCCGCGCCGGGGTCGGAATCCTCTGGGGCGGCCTCGTGGCGGGCCTCCGCGCGCGCGAGTTGCGCGGCGAACTGGGCGGGGGTGAGCGGCGCGGCTTTGGCGGTGATTTCGCTGAGCAGGCTGATCCCGCCATCGAGCGCCGCGGTCGCCTTGCGCCGGCTGGCCTTGACGGCGGCCTCGGGCAGCTCGGGGGCGGCCCCGGCGAGCAGGGAACCGAGCTTGGCGAGCAGCGCGCGGGACAGGCCCATGTCCGAGGCGGTTTCGCGCAGGACTTCCGAGTCCACGCCGAGGCTGGCAAGGCGCGAGGCGGCGATCCGCGCGCCCTGGCGGCTCTTGAGGCCAGCAAGACAGAACACCTTGTAGATCAGCAGCCGGATGTTCTGGGGGTTGATGCGCAGGCCGTGGTCCGCGGCGACAAGGCAGCGTGCGAGGCGTCCGAGGTTGAAATTCGCGCGGGCGACCTCGAACCAGATCGCGTCGGAGTTGGGGATCAACCGGGCGGCGCGCTCGATGAAATCGGCGCTGCGCTCCAGGTCATCGGCCTGGGCGGCGAGATCGGAAAGAATCCAGTAGCCGTCGATGGAGCACGGATCGGATTTGACGAGTTTGACGGCGGTTTCATAGGCCTCGACCGGTTTGCCCATGCGGAAATAGGCCTCCGCGAGGTAGCGCAGGCCTTCCGGGTTGCCGGGGACCAGGTGGAGCAGCTCGCGCGCGGTGCGCATGACGGCGCACCAATCGCCGTTGTCCTCGAACTCCTCCAGCCAGAAGTGCAGGGAATAGGGCGCGTGCCGGTCCGTAAGGCCCGAAAGCGCCCCCGGAACGGAAGCTGGGGTTGCCTGGAGCGTGCCCGGTTCCATCGACGGTGGCCCAAACGTAGCGTGGCGAAGGGGAAAGGAAAGGCGCTTTGAGCGCGGGCGCGGGGAGCGGGGGCGGCGGCGCGGCGCGGGCGAAACGCGGCGCCTTCAGCCTTGCCTGGGCCAGAGAGCGTAGAGGTACCCGCCGTAGAGAAGCAGCAACAGCGCCCCTTCGATCCGCCGCACGCGCAGGCCGCTCCAGAGCAGCGGCTGGAGAAGCACCGAGAAACCCGCCATGATCCAGAGGTCCAGAGTCCGAATCCCCGGCGCCGCCAACGGGGCCGCCAGGCTCGAGATGCCGAGGATGCCCAGGAGGTTGAACATGTTTGACCCGATGATGTTGCCGATGGCGATGTCGGGTTGGCGCCGCAACGCGGCGACCACCGAAGCGGCCAGCTCCGGCATGCTGGTGCCGGCCGCGACAATCGTCAGGCCGATCACGGCTTCACTGACGCCAAGGACGCGGGCGATCTCGACGCTGTTGTCCACAAGCAAGCGGGAACCAGCCACGAGCAGGCCAAGACCCGCGGCCACCAGCAGCACGTCCAGGCTCCAATGCCCCGGCCGGCGGCGGACGCCGCTGGCGAACTCCGCGTTGACAACATCTTGGACTGCCCTGCGGGCCAGGCAAAGATTGAGCGCCACGTACGCCACGATGCCGGCGGCGAGGAACCCCCCTTCCGCACGCCCCAGGAACCCGTCCCCCAGCAGGATCAGCACCAGGAACGAAATCCCGATCAGCAGGGGCGCGTCGAGCTTGATGATTTGCAGTTGCACCGGCACGGGGCAGAGAAACGCCGTGAGCCCAAGGATGAGGCCGATGTTGAAGATGTTCGAGCCGATCACATTGCCCACGGCGATGTCCCCGTGGCCTGAGATGGCCGCCTTGAGGCTGACAACCAGCTCCGGGGAACTTGTGCCAAACGCCACAACCGTCAGCCCCGCCATCAGCGGGGTCAACCCTGCCCGCAGCGCGAGCGAGGCGGAGCCGCGCACCAGCATTTCCGCGCCGGCGATCAGGAGGAACAGCGCCAGAAAAACCCAGAAAACGTGGCCGATCATCGAAAGCCATTACCCCCATTTCGCTTTCTGTAAAGGGCCTCCGAGTCCTCCGTGGTTAAGTTCCCCCCTTCGTGTCCTTCGTGGTGACCCCAGTTTTCAGTTCCCGGTTCCCAGTTCCCAGTTACTGTGGTTAAGTTCCCCAACAGCCCCCGCAACGCCGTTTCCCGTTGCCGGAACCGTGTTTACCGCGACCGCAACGATTCCAACCGCGTAAAAATCGTTGGTGCACCGGCAAAAATGACCGGGGCACCCGTACAAATCGCTGCCGCAGCGGTACAACCGGCTCCCGCGCCCGTCCGGCCGACCGCCCGACAGGATAGTCCCGCCGCCGCACCCGCCGGAACCGCCAACGGCCCCCGTCTCCCGTCCCCCAGTTCCCCCCTCCGTATCCTCCGTGGTTAAACCGCCGCCTTCCCTTCGTGCCCTTCGCCTCCTTCGTGGTGAAGACTTCCACCCCTTCGTGGCTCCGCGCGGGTTTTGCTTGCCAGGCCCCGCAACGGATGCCATCATCGCCACCGGAAACATCCCCGCTGCCATGCAGCAAGAGCAGTTTTCACCCGCCGTTCGTTGGAATATCACCTTGGAGGGAGTGATATGCAGGCCCGCGTAATTACTTATCCCGCAGAAATAGACTCATGATCATCACCTCTGACCCCGAATATAGAGAGACCAAGCTGATTCGGCAGGGCAAGCGTCACCTAAAGCCCCCCTTTCCCGAACTGGCATCTTGGATTTCTGGCCGATACGGCGTCAATGTTCTGAACATTGTTCATGATCCACCGAACGACTTAACCAAGAGGCCACGCCTTCAGATCATTGTAGAACATTCAGAGGAAGCACGTAAGTTTCAGAAAGGCGGTTTCCCAGGCAACTATATTCAGGATAAGCAGGAGGCTATCGCCAAACGGTTTATTGACATGTTGGATCGAGACGAGATCAGAAACTATGACACTAATGGTCTTTTTGTGATCTTCGCGGCTTTTGCCCCACTCGCCATGCAGGATGCAGATGAGTGTGTAAGTGACTCCGAAGTAATGAAACTTAAACAGGAACTCAAGAATCCCGACTTGTGGGAGGTTTCACGGCTCTTTGGCAGAGCGACATTCTTTTTTATACCGAAGCACAAGTTAAAGAATACGAGAAGTCGGGATTGGGAAGAGAATATTCAGATAGGTATTTTGACCTGGTCAAGCCGCACGATGAGTTTAACTACTTAAAGAGGGATTCATACTGGGTCACCTTTGACTCGAAAGAGACTTTTGATGATAAGTATGAAGGAAGTTGGTTTTATTACTACAAATAACATGTGCATAGCAAGCCTGTTCAGCCAACGGCTTACACGCTTTGCGTTCCAGGCGCTGTTGCCGGGCGGCGTTGGCGATCCGGGTGCGATCCCATGAAGCCTCTCAAGACGGACTGGTATCAGCTATCGCGCTCTGAAGCGGGGTGGACGCTCATTGTCTTGTGTGGCGGGACTGCGCTGTTTGAACGTACCCTTCTCCTGACGGGAAACGAGACGGATCGAATTGAGGAGTGGGGGGATTACTACGTGGAGAAGCTCGCGCTCGATGTGGCGAAGAGTCCAGAGATTTTCGGTGGCCGAGTTTCTAATTGAGGCCTTCGCGAATCGAGACCCGCGACCGGCTCGAAGTGAGATGGCCGCGAGTCCCACTCCACCCGGCGTGCGGGCCCGCTCCGGGCGGTTCCAACCTGCCTGCCGCTAGACTGGTCAGACGCTGGCGTTCCGCCCGTTGTGACAGAAAACCGACCTGTCCCGTTGCTTGCTCGCAACCGGGAACCGGCCCCCTCCTGGGCCACGGCGACAGACTTCCCCGGCGCAAGCGGCTCGACATCCAGGCCCAGGTGGACTACGCTGCCTGCCAGTCTGGTGGCGGAGAACGGCATGTCAGTTGATTTTTCATCACGCCATGTTTGGCTCGGTCCTCCTCTGAGGGCAACCCATCCGGCAGCCGCCGGACCGCCGCCATCTTTTTCTCCGCTCGCCGCTGCATCTTCATGCAGCCATCATGACTAGACATGAGATGATGCGATGAATGCAGCGATCATATCGACACCGACGGACATGCGACCGTTTGTCGGCGGTCACGATCAAGCCGTCTCTCACTTGGTCTCGTTCAACGACGAGTACGAGCCTACAGTCCGGCACCTGTTGGATGCGATCTTCCAGGACATTCAATACATCAGTGCCGATGAGACGGAACTCGTCAGCAGTTACCTTGACGACATCGCCGAGCCTCTCCAGGAACTCAAACGCTATGGCGCGTCGATTCTCGCACTGAGAACGCGAGTGACGATGAAGCTCGACAACGGTTCAGCGATACCGAATTGGGTGAGGACCTACTTCCTTATCGTTCCGACCCTTGGCTATTTCAGAGTTGAGGGCGACGCGAAGAAGTTTCACCATTTTGACGCTGGGTGTCGGGCGGCAATGTCGGACCTTGCTGAAACCATGCGCAAAGGAACGGGTTTGAGCACATGGCTCGACGCACAGTTGATACGCGAAGAGCACGAGAACAGCGTGCCGTGGTGCGAGCATTGCTGCCTGAACGAGATGATTGCGGTCTCTGGGACGACAGTCTCAGTCAAACCCCCGACGCTCCGCGTCACGTCTCGGGTTGTCGAACGAGCTATTGCAGATGCAGAAGCTCTTCTCAAGTCTGGCGGCCCGGTCAGTGCCGTGGATCGAGTGCACACGGCGTTGCACGGATACCTGAAGACCGTCTGCGCTGACGCGCAGATCAGTTTCGGGAAGGATCCTGACATTACGGAGTTGTTCAGCCAGATTCGCCAGCATCATCCGAGCCTCCAGAATCTTGGGGAGCATCAGGAGTCGGTTCTGAAGGTTCTTCGGGCGCTGGGCAAAGTAGTTGACGCCCTCAATCCGGCTCGCGACAGGGGGAGCATGGCGCACCCGAACGAAACACTCCTGGATACCCAGGAAGCGAGATTGGTCATCAACGCTTCAAGGACGCTATTGCACTACCTGGACGAGAAACTGGCCGAGGCAAGATGAAGAAGGCGGCGAACCAAGCGGTCGTGGGTACATCGCTTCGCGCCGCCCCACACCGCCGACGGCAGAAATGCCACCTGACCAACAGTAAGCCTCATGCGGAGCGCCTCCTTGACATGGGGGGCGCGGGGTGCGGAATCGGGGGTCAAGCCGCTTGGGCGGGGCGGGCGTCGCCGGCTTGGGCCTTGAAATAGGCCGCCATCCGCCGGGGCGTCAGCTCGTGGACGTTTTGGTTGGTCGCGTGCGGCAGGCGCTTGAGCACTTCGCGCAGGTAGGCTTCCGGGTCGATGCCAAGAATACGGTAGTCTCCGCGGCGCTCATGCCGCTCTGGGCAAAGGCGTCCAGGAGTTGCTGGCGCTGGGCGGCGGGCGTGCGCACCCGGCCCCGCCGGTCGGTTTTGAGAATGATGTTCGGGTTATGCTCTTGCGTCGTAGATGTCATAGCCCCCGACTACGACATCTACGCCCCCCGCGACACAAGGTGGTCGGAATGACGCTTACGCTGGAGAAGACCTATGGCCAACAAAGTGAAAGTATGGTTCGACGCGGAGGCGGATTTCCTCGAAGTCCGGTTCTCCGACGCGCCCGGATACGAAAAGGAAACCACGCACGACGCGGTGATGGAGCGGGTGGACGAGCAGGGCCACGTCATCGGTTTCAGCATCCTCGGCGTGAGCCAGCACCGGAAAGCGAAACCGCTCGAAGCCGACCTCGTGGCCGGGTGAGGCATCGGCATCTCATTCGTGATGAGATCGGCGCAGAGCGGGTGGGACACCATAGGTTCACACCCAAGAAGATGGATGTCATCGTGAACAACTACATCAAACATCGCCTTGGCCGATCCGGCGAGGCGGCAGAATGAGTGCACGCGCACCAGAGCGGCTGGCCTCTAGCCATCCATCGTGGCCGTCCACGCTCGCCGCCAGGGTGGGCGCCGCCGCACCCGCGGAGCTTCACGCCCTCGGCAACCTGGCACTGCTAGGCCTTCCCAAGACCGCCCTCTTCTGCTCCGCTCGCTGCCCCGGCGAAGCCATCCTCCGCGCGCACGACCAGGCCGCGAAGTGGCGCGCCGAGGGCCGCTGCATCATCGGCGGCTTCCATTCCCCAGTGGAACGCGACTGCCTGCGCGTTTTGCTGCGGGGCAAAAGCCCCGTCATCGTATGCCCCGCCCGCGGACTGCCGAAGCGCCTTCCGCCCGAGTGGAAATCCCCTTTGGCCTCCGGCCAGTTACTCGTGCTGAGTTGCTTTCCCACGAAAGAAACCCGAATCAGCACCGCCCTCGCCCGCCGCCGGAACGAATTTGTCGCCGCCCTCGCCGATGAAGCGTGGTTTCCGCACATCGCGCCCGGCGGCCAATCCGACCGCCTCTCCCACCGCCTCACCGCCTGGCACGTACCATTTTCCACGCCGGAAAAGCCCTGACAAAACCCGGCAGGCGATCGGCGTCGTGTTGGAGAAGCACGGCATCGCCCGCGGCATTATGCACGGCTCCGATTGGAACGCGGCCCTGGGCGACGTCAGGAGGATTCAAGGTGACATGGCAAAAGTAGAGAGGCCCCGCACGGTTTCGCCGCTGGACGCGCGCGCGTTACCCGGACTTGGGCGACACCCCGCGAAACGCTGGAATTTTTCCAAAGCCGCGCGATGGGTACGGTTCCACCGCTCGACACTGCTGGGTCGTTCAATTTCCAGATGCGCCCTCGGAAGGGACGCGTCTCAGCGGGGCGCCGCTGGCGCAGGCGCCGGGGGGGCGGCGGGCGGTGGGGTTGGTGGCGCAGCGGGCGCCGCCGCGGCTGCCGCTGCGGGTGCCGGAGCCGCCGGGGAAGCCGCCAGGATCGGTTGGTCGAGGGAAATCGCTTTGAGTTCGGGTTCGGTCCAGGCGGCTGTGCGGGAGGCGAACTCGGTGCGGACGGCGGCGACCTCGGGCTCGGTGACGGGCGGGGCGCTGTTGCCCCATTCCTGGCGGATGTAGGTGAGGATGGCGGCGATTTTCTTGTCGTTGAGGGAGGCGCCCCAAGGGGTCATGATGTTGTTGTAGCTGTTGCCCTTGACGTTGAACGGGCCTTGGGCGCCGTGGAGGACGATCGCGATGATGCGTTTGGGGTTGGGTTCCAGAACCCATTCCGAACCGGCGAGCGGCGGATAGACGCCGGCCTGCCCGAGGCCGCTGGCCTGGTGGCAGGCGGCGCAATTGGCGGTGAAGTTGCGCTTGCCGAAAGCGACCATGTCGAATTCCTTGGGCGCACCGCCGCCGGCGGTTGCCGCGGCCGCGTCCGCCGCGCCGCCAAACGTGGCCACGCCCACGACGCGGGTGCCGTCGTGGATTTCGGGCCGGAACTGGGCATGGTTTGCGCCGAAGTAATAGCCACCCCACATGATCACGACGCAGATCAGGCCGATGACAACCAAGGAGAGCGGTTCGTTTCCCTCTTCGGGTTCGGCCTTTTCGCGGGTGATGGCGGCGTGGATTTGCTGGACGCTGGAGGCCTCGGCGTAATCCATGCCCTTGAGGCGCGCCTCCTCCTCCGGCGGAAGGGAGCCGGGCGGCGGCGGGGGGTTCGGATTGTGTTCAGGATGCACGCTCATTCCGCGGGCGCCTCCGGCAGGGAATAACTGCGGTTCAAGGAAATCAGATATTCGACCAGCGCCCTGGCTTCGCGCGTGGGCACGATCTCATGGCCGGGCGGCGGGGCGTGGGGGCCTTCGACCTTGAACGCGTCGGGCGCCGGCGCGGGGCCGGCTTTTTGGATGCGGTACAAATAGCGGAACGGCGGCATGGTGGACCAAGGAGTGACGCCCTGGGGATCGTAGAGGTGGGCGTGGTGCCAGGCGCGGCTGCTTTGGCGCTGGCCGATGTTGGAGAGGTCGGGACCCGTGCGCATGGTGCCGAGCATGACGGGTTTTTCGTTGATGTAATCGCGGGAGACCGTGCGGCGGGCGCCCCAGCCGCGGGCGATGTCGCTGCCGGTGGTTTCGGGGCGGACCTGCTGGCTGTGGCAATACACGCAGCCGTTCACGGCATAGACGCGGCGCCCTTCCTCGACGAGACCGCCGGGGTTGGGGGGGAAGAGGTCGCCGGTGTCCTTGTCCTCATGGGGCAGGTCCCCGCCGATCTGAAGGTAGGGCGCGGCGACGAGGCCGATCCACGCCGTGAGAAACGTCGCGAAGAAACCCAGAAACAGTGACCAACCGCGGTTCATGCCATTTTCCTCAAGCCTGGGTTCCTTTGGGCGGGGCGAACAGCGTCGGCGCCCCGCCGGGCCGCCCCATTCGCAGCACCATGAGCAGGAAATGGAACGCAAAAACGATGTGGCCGGTTGTCAGGAGGATGCCCGACATGGAGCGCGCGCGAAGATAGGGAAGCGTGCTTTCGACGATCACCTGGAACGGCGTGTTTGGGTCGTTGAGGCCGAGGCCCTGGACGACGCCGCCGATGGTGAGGAACCCGACCATCATGAGGATGCCGTAAAAGCTGGCCCAGAAATGGGCTTTGATGAGCCAGGCGGACCGCCATTCGCAACCGACGAGCCGGGGCACGATGTAATACATGCCGCCGAACATGATCATCGTGAAAAAGGCGTACAACCCGAAATGGGCGTGGCCGACGGTGTAATGGGTGAAATGGGTGATCTTGTTGAGATCGCGGATGGCCATGGAACTGCCCTGGAGGCTGACCAGCGTGTAGGACATCGCGCCGAACACGATGAACCGCAGCGTCGGGCTGAAGGAGAGCATGTGGAAATGCTTCCGGGTGGTCATGTGATGGTTGATCGCGGTGGTGATGACGGGAATGACCATCATGATGCTGGCGACGATGCTGGCGGTGATGACCCACGCCGGCAACGGCCCGCCGATGAGATGGTGCCCGCCGTTCCAGCTATAGAACAGCGCCAGCGACCAGAACCCGAGCGCGGACAGGTAGTAACTGTGGATGGGCCGGCCGATGACCTTCGGGATCATGTAATAGGCGGTGGCCAGGCCGATGGGGGTGAACCAGAGCCCGAGCACATTGTGGCCGAACCACCAGTTGATGATCGCCTGGACCGAGCCCTGGACCGGGCGCATGAGCAGCAGGATGTTGGCCGTCGCGTACAACCACGGGAACCAGAAAAACGCCGCCAGCAGGTACCACTGCGACACATAGACATGGCCGGGCTTGCGATGGGCGAACATGTCCACCACCCACAACGCGATCAGGGCGTAGGCGGCAAACAGCACCATCGCCGCCGGCGCGGGCATCTCCAGCCATTCAATCGACGTGCTGAACCCCGCCAAGATCCCGGTGACACCACCCGCCACACCGAGGTTCCAGAGAATCCCCGCCGCGCAGACCAGCGGGCCGTTGCGCAACCGGCACCGGGAGAGCCGCGCCATGAGCCAAATGCTTACGCCCACGCCCGCGGCCGACGCCCAGCCAAACGCGACGCTGTTGAGATGCGCGGCGCGGACCCTGCCCATGGTGAGCCACGGCGCCTCGAAACCGAACAGCGTCGTGAGGAACTGCGGATTGTGCAGTTTCATCGACGCGATCAACGCGAACAGGCTGCCCAGCAGCAGCCACACCAGCGCGCTGCCGAAAAACAGGAGGACCGGCCCCCGGCAAGACATGTCAATCGCGGCGCGCTCGGCCGCGTCCGCCGAATCGGACGGCGAACCCCTGTGCGAAGCGGCGCTGTCGGTCACGGCGGTCATTTTTTTCCTTTCCCAAACCAACTCCGGCGCGGCCGCGCCTCCGGCGCCTTCGGGTCGATCCCCGGAAACGCGTCGGTCGGTTCGCCGACCGGCTCGCCATCGTCAAAAATCACGAGCGCGCCCTGTTCGTAACGCTGGAACTGGCCCGTGCGCGCCGCCCACCACAGGGCGTACACCGCGGTCGCGCTGAACACCACCACCGAGAAACCAATCAAGAGGTACACGGGCGTCATGGGGAGGCTCCTGGAACAGCGGCCGGAATCGCGGGGGCGGTCAGAGCGGGGTTGGGCGCCACCGGGGCTGCGGGCGCCACCGGCGCCGCAGGGGCCGCGGGGGCCGGGGCGGGAGCGGGTGCCGCCGGTGCGTTGGTGGCGGCGGCGGGATCAACAACGGGGCCGGCGGCTTGAATCGGTTTGGCCTTCAACTTTGCGGCCGCAACCTCCATTGCGCGGTCGATGGGCAGGCGGACGGCGCCCTTCTCCTTGTCCACCCAGGCCAGCGTCGTGAGCTCCTCCTGGGCCTTGGCCTGCAGCTCCGCGAGGCGTTTCGCGCGGTCCTCGGCGCGCAACTGGTCGTAGCTCTTGCGGTCCGCGCCGCGGCGCAGGATGCCGGCGCCGAGAAACACAAAGAGCGCCAGCCCCGCGAGGGTGGCGAGCAGCGGCAGGCAGCCGCGGCGGGGTCGGTTGGTGTCGGCCTTCATGTCAGTTCTTCAGGGAAATCGACTCGTAGATGCGCGGGTCGCGCGCGGGATAGATGGACGCCCGCGCGAGCAGGCGCAGAAACAGGAAGCCGAGAATCCCGACCAGCCCGGCCCATGCGGTGAAGTCCAGCCAGTGCGGCGCAAACCCGGCGGCGGCGGCCTCGTGGCCGGCCTTGAGCGCGGCGTTGACCTGTTTCTGGGGCATGATGATCCAGTAAAGGTCCACGGCGTGCATTCCAAGAATCCACGCGGCGGCAAAGCAGACGCGCGCGGGTGATTTTTTCGCGGGCTGGGTGATCAGGAGGGCAAACGGAATGAGGAACCGCCCGAGGGCGAGGCCCAGGGCGACGTAATGCCATGAACCGGTGTTGCGGTGGGTGAAGAACCACGTTTCCTCCGGGATGTTGCCGTAGTAGATGAGGAAATACTGGCTGAACGCGATGTAGGCCCAGAACACCGTGAAGGCAAAGAGCAGCTTGCCCATGATATGGTTGTGCTCTTCGGTGAACAATCCCTTCAGGTGCCCGGTGAACACCAGGCCGTTGGCGGCCAGAATCAAAAGCGCCATCGCCGCGTGGCCGGCGCCCGCGAACAGGTAAACGCCCCACATGGTCGAGAACCAGTGATGGTCCAGCGCCATCATCCAATCGATCCCCGCGCCGGTGCAACAGACCGCGAACAGGATCAGGAAGCCATTGCAGAGCCGCCGCATCCGCAGCGAGAGCCGCGGGTCGCCGTCCTTGTCCTGGGCCACCGATCCCATGCGCAGGACCCAAGCCGCAACCACGAAAAACGCAAAGTAGAAAACCGCGCGGGCATAAAAGCCCGCCTTATTCAGGAAAACAGCCTTGTGATCGAGCAGGGCGTCCGCGCCGGGTGGCAGGGTCATCCACTTGAAAATTTCCGGGGCCAGCAGGGCGACCGGGACAAACGCCACGACCAGCGCCACGGCAAGGACCGCGACGTTCTCCAGAATCCGGCGCACGAGCGCCGACCAGCTCGCGTTGATGGCGTGGTGCAGGATGATCCAGAAAAGGGATCCCGCGCAGAGGGTGAAGCAATAGAGAAACGCGAACAGCCACGAGAAGGCGAACTGCCCCGGCGCCATGAACCCGCCCACCGCGCTCGCCGCCAGACCCGCCAGGCCGGTGCCCAGGAACAGAGCCGGGACGATGCCCAGGCGCCGGGTGTCCAGGGATTCGCCCGCGGGATTGAGTTGGACAGGCGCCGCGCTCATTTCAGCCGCTCCTGAAGATCCGACGGCAGGTCGGCCACCGTGGCGGTGCGGGCCAACTGCAGGGCCCGCACGTAGGCGATGACCGCCCAGCGGTCATCCACCGTGATGTGGGGGTAGGCGCCCATGAGCCCTTTGCCGTGCGTGATCGTGTTGAAAATCTGGCCGTCGGCCATGACGCGGAACCGTTCCTCGTGCAGGTTGGCGATGCCGTTGAGCCCGTATTGCGCGGTGATCCCGTCGCCCGCGCCGGTCGCGCCGTGGCAGACGGCGCAGTTGATGGCGTACCGCTCGCGCCCGCGCTCCAACAACGCCGGGGTAACCTCGACCGGGATGCCGTCGCCCCAGCGGTCTTTCATTTTGCCGGTGCCCACGTAGCCCTCCTCCTCGCGCGATTCGATGGGGATCGTGCCCGGCACGGGCGGACGGTCCGCGCGCCCGTCGGCAAAGAACGGCGTGGGCGCCTGGGACTTGAATTTCAACTGGCGGTCCATGTCGGGGAAGATTTCCAGCGGCGGGCGCTGTTTGACGCGGCCCTGGGGGCCGGCGAGGATGACGATGGCGGCGGCCAGCGCGAGGAATCCGAGGAAGAAGAAGCGCAGGATGGGCATGGCGTCACTCCCGGACCATCGTGATGTTGCCGCCGCCGAGTTCTTCGAGCAGCTTCGGGGTTTCGGACTTGGAGAAAAGGACGTCGTCGGACTGGATCACCAGAAAGAACCCGTCGTCGGTCACCTTCCCAAAACGGTTCCAGTTGAACAGCGGATGATTCCAGCGGGGGAGCAGGTTCATGACCAGCAACGCGCCGACGGTGAAAAAGGCGGTGGCGAGGATCGACAGCTCGAAGAGGATGGGGACGGAGGGTTCGATGGCGAAGAACGGCTTGCCGTGGACGATTTGGGGGTAGGTTTGCTTGAGCCAGGACGGCAGCCAATGCGGCAGGGCATAGTCGGCGGAGGTGAGGTAGATCATCAGGAACGCCGTGGCAAAACCCAGGCAGGCGCCCATGAGCGACCAGAAGGACAACCGCGAGCGCCCCAGGCCCATGGCGTCGTCCATGCCGTGGATGGGGAAGGGCGTATGGACGTCCCACCTGCGGAATCCCTTGTCCCGGACCTTTTCCGCGGCGTGGTAGATCGCGGCGGCGCTGGAAAATTCCGCCGCCACGCCGTAGAGCCGGCCTTCGCCCGCGGTGTTCACGTGTGGGCCTCCTTGCCGGGCCCGGCGCCGTGGCCATGGCCGTGGCCGGGCGCGTGCGGGTCGTGGGGATGATGGTGGGGATCGGCCTCCGGGAGCACGGCCTTGACCTCGAACATGGTGATCATCGGCAGGAACCGGATGAACAGCAGGAACAGGAAAACGAACAGGCCGACGGTGCCGGTGAACAGAAGGATGTCGTTGATGGTGGGGCGGAAATAGCCCCAGGAACCGGGAAGGAAATCGCGGTGGATGGAGGTGACGATGATGACGAAGCGCTCGAACCACATGCCGATGTTCGGGCCGATAATGACCAGAATCCACGCGGCCCAGAGGGTCTGGCGGCACCATTTGAACCAGAAAAACTGCGGGATGACGACGTTGCACGTCATCATGGTCCAATACGCCCACCAGTATGGGGCCGGGGTCCCGCCCAGCTCCTGGAGCGTCGGCCCGATGCCGGGGACCCAGCCGAGATGCACCATGAACGGCGCGGCGACGCGGTTGCGGAGGAAGGCCCAGGACTCGTACGGGTTGCCGCTGTAGAGCGCCATGAACAACTCCATGAGATAGGCGTACCCGACGATGGTGCCGGTGAGCAGCGTGATCTTGCACATGTTGTCGATGTGCTTGTCGGTGACCAGGTCCGAGAGCCCGAAAAACCAGCGGCACGGGATCAGGAGCGTCAGCACCATGGCGAACCCGCCGAAGATGGCGCCGGCGACGAAATAGGGCGGAAAGATCGTCGTGTGCCAGCCGGGAATGATCGACGTGGCGAAGTCGAAGGAGACGATGCTGTGCACCGAGAGCACCAGCGGCGTGGAAATGCCGGCGAGAATCAGGTAGGCCTTCTCGTAATGGCGCCAGTGGCGGTTGGACCCGTTCCAGCCCAGCGCGAGGAAGCCGTACACAAACCTGGCAACGGGGCCTTTGGCGCGGTCGCGCAGCGTCGCGAGGTCGGGGACGAGCCCGACGTACCAGAACAGGAGCGAAACGGTGAAATAAGTCGAGACGGCGAACACGTCCCAGAGCAGCGGGCTGCGGAAATTCTGCCAGATCACGTTGGCGTTGGGCACGGGCGCGAGGTACCAGGCCATCCAGACGCGCCCGACGTGGAAGGCGGGGAAAATCCCCGCGCAAATCACCGCGAAGATCGTCATCGCCTCGGCGGAGCGGTTGATCGACGTGCGCCATTTCTGGCGGGTGAGGAACAGGATGGCCGAGATCAGCGTGCCGGCGTGGCCGATGCCGATCCAGAACACGAAGTTGGTGATGTCCCACGCCCAGTTGACCGGGCTGTTCAACCCCCAGACCCCCACGCCCGTGGCGACCAGGTAGGTGAGCTGCAGCGGCACCAGGGCCGCGAGGCAGCCAAAGAAAATCGTGAGCACCCACCACCACATCGTGGGACGGCCCTCGCAAATGCCGGAGACGTGCTTCGTGATCCACGCCATCGAGCGCCGGTTGCCGACCAGCGGCTGGCGCGCAATGACGTGCGCCTCCGGATGCAGGACGGTCTCGGAAACGTTTGCCGCCGACATGGTTAATGCCCTCCCTTGGCCGGTTCCCCCGCGCCGCCGCCGTGCCCGGCTTCCGCCGCCGCGCCGTGGCCGTGACCGCCGTGCCCCGCCGCTTCGGCGCCATGGGCGGCGTGGCCTTCGTGCGCGTGCATTTGCGCCTTGCTGCTCGCCGCGACGCGGTCCGCGCCGGGCATGGCGGGGTTGGGATTGCGCAGGCGCGGCAGATAGGTGACGCGGGTGTTGAGATTCAGGTACTTCAGCATCTCGTAATTCTGCGGCAGGGCGCGCAGGTGCGTGACGCGGCTGTCGGGATGCGATTTGTCGCCGAAGACAATGGCGTCGGCGGGGCACGCCTGCTGGCAGGCGACCTTGACGGAATCGGCGGGCACCTTGGTGTCCGGGGAGGCGCCGGCCTTCACGCGGGCGGTGATCTTGGCGTCCTCCAGGCGCTGGACGCAGAACGTGCATTTCTCCATCACCCCGCGCATGCGGACGGTGACGTTGGGATTCTTCTGCATCTTGGTCGTCTCGGTGTAGCCGTGGTCTCCGAGCGGGCCAAGATAGAGATTGCCGATTTCGAGGGGGCCAAGTTTGCGTTTGCCGATGACGTCGCGCTTGTTGTAGTCGAAGAAATTGAACCGGCGCACCTTGAACGGGCAGTTGTTGGCGCAATACCGCGTGCCGATGCAGCGGTTGTAGGCCATGACGTTGAGGCCCTCCTCGTTGTGGACGGTGGCATTGACCGGGCAGACGGTTTCGCAGGGGGCGTTTTCGCACTGCATGCAGGCCACCGGCTGCATCAGCATCTCCGGGTCCTCGGGCTCGCCCTCGAAATACCGGTCGATCCGGATCCAATGCATCTCGCGCCCGTTGATCACCTGCTCGCGCCCGACGATGGGGATGTTGTTCTCGGCCTGGCACGCGACGACACAGGCGTTGCAGCCGGTGCAGGTGGACATGTCGATCACCATCGCCCACTGGTGCTCGCCGTCGAGTTTCGGGTTCGCGTAGAAGGACCGGTTCGGCGGGATGTGGGAGTCCATCCCGACGTCCTTGACGAAGTCCGGCTGTTCCTCGAACAACGCCAGCGGCGCCTCGCGCAGGTGGTTGCGCCCCTCCATCGCGTGATGCTCCTGCGTGACCGCAAGCTCGACGGCGCGGCCCGTTTTCTCGATCTTCGCGCCGCCCGCAAACCAGGGCGCCGCAGCCGTGCGCAGGGCGTAGGCGTTGAATCCGCACCCGGCCGCGACACGCCCGGCCTTTGTCCGCCCGTACCCCAGCGGCAGCGTGATCGAATCGTCCGCGTGCCCCGGCGCCACCAGCACCGGCGCCTCCACCGAGCGCCCGCCCAGGGAAATCCGGATGACGTCGGCCTTGAGGAAACTGTCCTTGACCCGGCTGCCGACGCCCAGCTTCTTGGCGGTGGCCGGGCTCATCAAGGCGGCGTTGTCCCACGTCAGTTTGGTGATGGGATCGGGCCACTCCTGCATCCAACCGTTGTTGGCGTAGCGTCCGTCATCCATCGAATAGTCCGGCGCAAAGCAAACTTCGATGCCTTCCACCCGCGGCCCAAGATCGGGAACCGCGCCCTCGGGCGTGGCGCTCCGGGCCTCCGATGCCGCGGCCTTCTCACCGGCCTGGAATCCGTCGTGCACAAAACGCACCCAGGCTTCCTCGAAATCCGGCGTGCCCACGGCCAGCCCGGCGCGTTGCGCGAAGGTCTCCCGCACCAGCCCCGGCCCGTCGTCCACGGCCAGCCCGGCGAGTTTGCCCAGCATCTGGATGTCCGACCAGCCGCCATGCAACGGCAAAATGAGCGGCTGCACGCAAAGCGTGGTGGAGTCCGCGGCAAACGCGTCGCCCCACGCTTCCAGATAATGCGCGCGCGGCGCGTGCAACCCCGCCCAAGCGCCGGTCTCGTCCACGCGGTCCCCAAGGTGCAGCACGGACGGAACTTTGGCCTGGAGGCCGGCCCAGTCGAGGTCCGCCGGCCCGTCATACACCGGGTTCACGCCGCACAGGACAAGGTTCTTGACCGCGCCCGCGCCCATCGCGGCCGCCACATCCGCCAGCGTCTTCGCCCGCCGCGCGGGATTGGGCGCCTCGAAATGGGTGATGCCCCAGGCGCCCACGGCGTTGTTGATGCGCAAGGCGAGGACCCTGACCGCCGGCGGCTGCGCCGCGCCCGCCAGCACCAATGCCTTGCCCCCGCCCGCCGCGAGATCCTTCGCCATCTCCCGGATCCACAAGGCGGTCCGCTCGTCCGTTTGGAACTCCGGCCACCCCGCCGCGGCCCGTCCGAGTTCCGCAAACTTTCCGCCCATCCCCGCCAGCTCCCGGCCCACCGCCGCGAGAAACGCGCCCGCATCCGAAGCCCGCACGCGCATCCGGTGGTCGGCCATGCCGCCGGTGATCGTGAACCGCGGTTCGGCCACATACAACCGGTTCATCTTGTCGCCCGGCTTGCGCACGCGCCGTCCGTCGGTGAAATCGCGCGCCGCCTTCAGGCCGCCCTGGCCGGTCCCGAGAAAATCGCAGTCCAACGAGAAGATCACCGACGCCTTGGACAGGTCGCAGGAAACCGCGGGCCCATCGGCGTCCCCCCCTGCGGGAGGCCGCAGCGGATCGTGCGCCGCCCAAAGCAGTTTCGGGAACTGCTTCTCCAACTCCGTCCGCAACCGCTCCCGCGTCGGGCCGGAGCAGCCGTCCACCACCACCGCCAGCCCCGCCCCGCCGTCCAGGGCGCTCTGGGCGCGGATACGGTCGATTTCGGCCTGGAACTCCGCCGCCGCGGCGGGTTTGCCGCCGATGAGAAACGCCGTCGAACGGTCCGGATCATACAGATCGAGCACGGAAGCCTGGGCGAACGTGTCGGTGCGGCCCAAGCTTTCCGGGTGCAGCGGGTTGCCCTCGATCTTGGTCGGGCGCCCGTTGAACGCGGTGGCCAGCAGCGGCATCGCCCCGCCCCGGCGCGGCATGGCGGTGGAATAATGCAGCGCCTTGCCCGGCACCAGCCACTCGGGCGTTTTGGTGAACGGCACCAGATAGGCCTCGGGCCGGCGGCAGCCCGTGAGGCCCGCGCCCGCCAGCGCGGCGGAGGCGCCCATCAACGCAAGGAACTTGCGCCGGTTGACCGGCCCCGCGTCCATCTCGGCGGCGCCCTCGGGGAACTCCCGTTCCAGCCATTGCCGGAACGCGGGCGAATCCGCCAGCTCGTCAAGGCTGCGCCAGTAGCGCGGGCCGTCGGCGCCGGCGGCGTCCGGGGCGGGATGTTGGAGGACCCGTTTCATCGGTGGCACCCCGCGCAGTCCTGGGGCGGATTCACGTTCCAGGCTTTCACAAATTCGAGCCCCTGCTCCCGCTGTTTCTCCGGCGACTCCGCCTTCCAATCCAGGTCATAGACCTTGTCCATGGGCCGGAGGAAGTTCTCCGGTTCGCGATGGCATTCGAGGCACCAGGCCATGGACAGCGTCTTCGCGTGGCCGACCACCTCCATGTGATTGACCTGCCCGTGGCAGCTCGCGCAGCTGATCCCGCGGTTCACGTGCACCGCGTGGTTGAAATAGACGTAGTCCGGCGCCTTGTGGATGCGCACCCATTCCACCGGCAGCCCGCTCTCCCAGCTCGCCCGCACCGCCGCAAGCTTCGGGCTCTGGGCCTGGACCTGCTGGTGGCAGTTCATGCACGTCTGCGTGTTTGGCACGTTGGAATGGCTCGAAACCTCAACGCCCGTGTGGCAGTAGCGGCAGTCCATCCCGAGCTGCGTCACATGCAGAGCGTGGTCGAACGCCACGGGCTGCGTGGGCGTGTACCCCACCCGCGTGTACTCCGGCGTACAATAATAGGTGATCCCCAGCACCGTCGCCGCGCCCAGCACCGCCACGCAGACCGCCAGCTTCGGAGCGAGCCAATTGGTCCATCTGGGGAAAATCTGCGCCATCTCAGAACTCCCGGCCGCGGACGCATCCGCGCGGCGCGCGCAAGACATCTCCGGCGGCGCGCGCGGCGGCCTTTGGGTCAATGACCCATGGGACGGTGGCCCGCGGGATGATGCCCCCTGGGGTGATGACCCCTGGGCCCACGGCACCCGCCGCCAATCCAGTCTGCTCACACCACGGCGCCTGCATATCGAAGCCCTCGCCTCTACGGCCCCAACCAATGTCCCGCAAGCGGAATTTGTGGAATTTTTCACGGCGCCATTAGCGGAAGTCATTCTTGCGGTTCAAATAGGGCGGTTTACGCAAAGGACAACGGACCGGCACAGTAGTGAGTCTTATCTCCCAGGAGCTTGCCCGGACGCCGCGGCGGTTTCGGGCTTTCGCCACGAAGTTGACGCAATCGCCCGGCCGTCGAAGGTTGCCGTTGTGCATCCTCTCTCCCCCACCCTCAACAATCTCTCGCTGAACACCCGCGAGTTGTCGGTCAACCACTTGAACCGGTCCCTCGCCACGCTTGCCGACCTCTATTCCCAGGTCAAGCACGCCCACTGGAACGTCCGCGGCCACCATTTCGCCGCGCTTCACAAGCTCTTCGACGATCTTGCCGAGTCCATCGAAGACCATCTCGACGACATCGCCGAGCGGGTCACCGCCCTCGGCGGCGCCGCCCAGGGCACCGTCCGGCACGCGGCCGCCACCACGGCGCTCCCGGAGTTTCCCGCCAACGCGTTCGAGGGCATCGGCTGCGTCACCGCCCTCGCCGAGCGCTATGCCAAGGCCGGGGCGCTCGTGCGCCAGGCCATCGACGAAACCGCCAAGGCCGGCGACGCCGGCACGTCGGACCTGTTCACCGGCGTCTCCCGCGATCTCGACAAGGCGCTCTGGTTCCTCGAAGCCCACACGCGGGGTTGATCGCGGCCCGGCGGAACGCCGGCCCGCAAGCCGCGCGAAACCGGCGCGGCGCGGAAAAGAGATCGTAACCCCGCTCCGCGGAGGGCCTATGCGAGGGGAAACATACGCAATGAATCATAAACGGCACAGGGAGAACGGCGGCCGCATGGGAGCCCGGTGGCCAGGCGGCGCGCTCGTCGGCGTCCTGGCCGCGGCGATGATCGCCGCGGGCGCAGGCTGCGGCCGGAACGCGGGCGAACCGGCCAAAGCCCCGGGCGCAGTCCAAGTCTGGTGGGAGGCGGAGAACGCGGTCCGGACGGATTTCCAGCCGCCGCAATCCGAGCCCGGGCCCGGCGGCGACATCCTTTCCGAGGGGAAATGGATTGGAGTCGGGGAGGGCTTTACCGGAACCGCGTTTCTCGAATACGAGGTCGAGGTTCCCGAGGCGGGTGCGTACCGTTTCTTCGCGCGCAAGTTTTGGAAGCACGGGCCGTTCCGCTGGCGGTTTGACGATCAGGAGTGGCAGCGGGTGACGGAGGACGTGGCGCTGCTGGACGAGGCGTACATTCGGAAGTTCTGGGGCGCGAACTGGGTGAAGGCGGGCGATGCCAGGCTTGGGAAGGGCAAACACACGCTGCGGATCGAGGTGGGGCCTTCGGAAAAGCCGTTCACGGCCTACTTCGACTGTTTTCTGCTCACCACGGGCCGGTTTCATCCCCTGGGCAAGATCAAGCCGGGCGAACCGATGCCGGCGCCGGAGGAAGGCTGGTCGAGTTTCAACCAGTACGACACGCTGTTCGCGCCGAGCCCCATCGACCTGCGCCCGTTGAACGAGGCCCAGGCCGGCGACAACGGATTTGTCGGCGTGCGCGGCGAGGATTTCGTGCAAGACGGAAAGCCGGTCCGTTTCCTGGGTGTGGGGGCGAGCCGGGAAAACACGTTGATGCCCCGGGAGGAAATCGACGCGCTGGCGAAATTCCTCGCGCGCAAGGGCGTGAACTTCATCCGGTACCACAGCCCCATTGTGCATCGCGACGGGCCAAAGGCCGGGGAGGTGCGCGACGACGATCTGGACAAGCTTTTCTATCTGATCGCGGCCATGAAACGCGAGGGCATCTACACGCATCTCTCGACCTACTTCCCGGTCTGGTTCCATCCCGGCGAGTCCGGCCGGTTTGCGGGATACGCGCCTGACAAGCCGCCCTTTGCGCTGAGCTATTTCAGCGAGGAATTCCAGGAGATGCAGCGCGGCTGGTGGCGGGCGCTGCTGGCGCGCGAGAATCCCCACACCGGCAAGGCGCTCAAGGACGATCCCTGCGTCATGGGCTTCGAGATCATCAACGAAGATTCGTTGTTCTTCTGGACCTTCGACTACAAGAACATCCCCGACGAACAGGCGTTGGTCCTCGAGTCCAAGTTCGGCGCGTGGCTGGACAAAAAGTACGGCGGGATCGGCGCGGCGTTCGCGGCTTGGAACGCGCCCCACCCCCGCGACAACGCGGCGGAGAAACGCGCCGGGTTCGTTCCGATGTGGGAGTATGCGCAGGGCGCGACGCCGCGCCGCAAAGACACCGCCCGGTTCCTTGCGGAAACCCAGAAAGACTATTACGACCGCGCCTATCGTTTCCTGCGGAATGAGATCGGGTTCAAGGGCGCCATCTGCGGCTCGAACTGGCGGACGGCCAACACCGTGCTGTTCGGCGCGATGGAGAAATGGACCCAGATCGGTTGCGATTTCATGGACCACCATGGCTACTGGGGCGGCTGGGCCGCGCACGACGAGGCGGGCAACGTCACCTACGCGCCCAAGTCGTTGAGCGCCTGGGACAGCGGGCCTGGCGGGGAACAGCGCGAGCTTTCCCTTCCGTTCCTCAACCCGGTGGTCGCCGGCAAACCCAACATGGTCTCCGAGTACGCCTGGATCGGCTGGCACGACCTGCGCGCCGAGATGGCGCCGCTGGTCGCGGCGCTCGCCAGCCAGGCGGGGATGGACGCGCTGCCCCTGTTTGCGCTGGACAGCGTGACGGCGTGGCGCTCGACGGTCAAACAAAGCTGGCCCGTACTGACGCCCTCCTCGATCGCCATGTTCCCGGCCAAGGCGCTTGTGTTCCGCCTGGGCCTGGTCGGGGAAACCAAGCCGCTGGTGACGGTGAAGGTCAACGTCGAGGCGATGCTGGACCTTTCCGGCAACGCCTTTCCGGACCCTTCGAGCAACGACGCCAACCGCGCCAACGAGGGCCGGGACGCTTCGCGCCAGGCCGTCGAAACCGAACACTTCGCGAATGGCAAGGTGGCGGTTGATTTCACAACCAGCGCGCCGAGCCAGGTCGAAAAGCCCAATACGGCGTCCTTCCACGACCCGGCGCGGGGCGTGCTCAAGTCCGCCAGCGGCCAGATTGAGTGGCCCTACAAGCGCGGCATCTTCACGGTGCGCGCGCCCCAAACCCAGGCGGTGAGCGGATACCTGGGCCGGGCGGGCAAGGTCGAGCTGCCGGACCTGACGGTGGAATCGCCGATGGATTTCGGGGTCGTGTGGGCCGTGGCCATGGACGGCAAACCGGTCGCCGCATCGAAGAAAATCCTTTTGCAGGCCATGTCGCGGGAGCAGAACCACGGGTTCAAGACCGAGGGCTTCCCGAAGCGCAAGGTTCTCGACTTCGGCATGGCGCCCATCGAAATCAAGAATATCGAGGGCACGGTGCGGTTCCTTCGCAAGGACGCCGCCGGGTTGAAGGTGACGCCTCTCGACATCAACGGTTGCCCAAAAGGCCAGGCCACGCGGGGCGGCACGGTGAACCTGCAACCGGACACCATTTACTACCTGATCGAAAAATAGCGGGCCGGAGCCCGCGGATGGCGGGTGCGCCACCGATGGCCAAGAATCCGTGAAGGATTTTCGCTTGGGGCAAGGGGCGGGGAGGGCGGAACGCCGCAATGCTTGCAAGGGAGGGGGCATCAAGGCTGGCCCCCCGGACGCGTCCGGCCCGCTGTTCCCGGTTGAGGCCGCCATCGCGGGCGGCGAAAAGCGGCAGCCGATGCCCGGACAACTTCGGCCCCCTGCGACAGGGCGAAAATGGGCCAGCACCATTCCCGGGCTTGTGGCGGGGCGGGAACGGGTTAGGATTTGCCGATGGCGCGAGATCGAGCGGCGGGTGCGGCGTGGCGGGCGGGGCGCCGGGCCTTGAACGGATCCATGAGTTTGAGGAAACGTTTTCTTGCCCGTGCCGGAGCGTGGGCTTGCTTAGTGGCGTGACGTTGGAGGCATTCTTGGAAAAGGAATCGCCCAACTCCGCGTCCCTGCTGCCGTCCGCGGCGGATATTTTGCCGCCGGGGACGGTGCTCGGGCACTTCGAGTTGCAGGACCTTTTTGCCACCGGTGGCATGGGGAACCTGTACAAGGCGCTGGACCGGTCCACGGGCCGGGTGGTGGCGGTGAAGGTGTTGAGGCCCGAATACGCCACGAACCAGGGCTACGCGAACCTGTTCGAGGACGAGGGGGTGCTGCTGGCGCGATTGTTTCATCCGAACATCATACCGGTCTATTACTCTGGACGGGACCGCGGGCGCCTCTTTTTCGCGATGGCCTACATCGAGGGGAAGACCGCGCTGGACGTGCTGGAGCAGGAGGGGCCCATCCCCGAGGAGCGGGTTTTCGGGTGGACGATCCAACTGGTGTCGGCCCTGGCGACGGCGTGGGCGCACGGAATCATCCACCGGGACGTCAAACCCTCCAACGTCATTGTGGAGGAGGCGACGGGCAATGCGATGCTGGCCGACTTCGGACTGGCGAAGGTGCTGAGTTTTCTGGCCAACGAAGTGGCGATGGACTGGGGGACGGCGGAGTACAGCCCGCCCGAGCAGATTCGGAAAGAGCGGAACCTGGATTGCCGGACCGACATTTACTCCCTTGGGGCGACACTGTTCCATCTACTGACGGGGACGACGGTTTACCAGGCGGACACGTGGGACGAGGAGGTGGACGGGCATTTGCACAAGGCGTTCCCGTACGACCGCATGGCGCGGGCGGGTTTGTCGGAGGGTTGGATCCAATTGCTCGCGCGGATGCTGGCCAAGGAGCGGGCGGGGCGCCCGGCGGATTACGAGGAGTTGTCGGACTTGCTGGCGGGCCTGAATGCGCCCCCGGAGGAGGAGGCGCAGGCCGAGGGGGCGCGGGTGTACCCGCGGGTGGCGCAGCGGCCCGAGTGGAACCCGAAACTGGCCAACGGCCTTTTCCGCCCGGAGATGGAGCTGGTGGCGCGGCACGCCTTGAACTACACGGCGCCGGCGGCGGACCCGGAGACCCTCCGCGATTTGCCGGCCATGCCGTCCTTGGAGGCCTGCGAATGGCACATCCGCGAGATTTGCGGCGGCGAGGAGCCGGACCCGGCGAAGTTGTGCGATTTCGCGATGGTGCTGCCGGAGTACGCCGCGTTGCTGCAGGCCCTGGTGCGCGGCGGTTGGTACGAGGGGGAGGGCGAAACCTTCAACAACGCGCTGGACCGGATCGGCCTGGCCCCCGCCCGGATGCTGGCCCTGATCTGTTTTGTGGCGTTTGAGAGTCCGAGGGTGTCGAGGTCGTTCAACTGGTTCCCGTTGTGGCAGCATTCCATCGCGTGCGGCATCCTGGCGTCGCGGCTGGCCGCGTTCCTGGGGATCGACGCGGAGCGGGAGGCCATGGCGGCCGGTTTTCTCCATGACATCGGCAAGGTGGCGGCGGGGGACCAGGCGGCGGTGGGCCAGATCACGGCGATGCACCGGTCCATCGAAGAGCGGCTGCCGCTGCTGCTGTGCGAGATGGACAGCCTGCCCTACACCCATCCCGAGGTGGGCGAGGCGTGGGCGCGGCAAAAAAAGCTTCCCGCCTTTGTGGTGGACGTGATCGGCCACCACCACGACACGCTGGAGCGCGGCCCGCACTCGCTGGTGATGGCCCTGGTGCAAGTGGCCAACGACTTGTGCAAACGGCACGGGCTGGGCTACAGCGGCGAAGCCGTGCTGCGCTATCCGTCCCTGACCGACGTGCCGGGTTTTGCGCGCTTGGTGGAGGAGGCGGGCCGCGGGTTCAGCATGACGGCGCTGGAGCGCGATTTCCTTGTGCACGTGCCGCGGCTCCCGTTGCTGGAGCCGCAGAAGGACGACCCGCGCCTGCGCATGGCCGACGAGTCCGAGTTGATCCCCTGGTGGACGATGGATTAGCGCGGGCCGGCACGGGTTCAGGCGGCGGACCGCGCGGCGGCTTGCGTTGTGCGCCTTGGGATGCAGGGTATCGGGGCATGCACAAAATTCGCTGGGGCATTCTGGGTTGCGGCGGCATCGCGCGGGCCTTTGGGGGGGGAGTGGCCGGGTCGGAGACGGGGACGCTTGCGGCTGTGGCGAGCCGGGATTTGGCGAAGGCACGGGCGTTTGCGGGGGAGCACGGCGCGGGCCGGGCGCACGGCGCCTACGAAGCGCTGCTGGCCGACGCGGGCGTGGACGCGGTGTACATTGCGACGCCCCATCCCATGCACGCGCGCTGGGCGATCCTTGCGGCCGAGGCCGGCAAGCATGTGTTGTGCGAGAAACCGCTGACGATGAACCTGCCGGAGGCCCAGGCGGTGGTGCTGGCGGCGCGGGAGGCGGGGGTGCTCCTGATGGAGGCGTTCATGTACCGTTGCCATCCGCAGACGGCGAAGGTGGCCGGGCTGGTCCGGGAGGGCGCTGTCGGCGAGGTCCAGATGGTGCGCGCGGCGTTTTCGTTCCGGGGCAGCCTCGATCCCGCGGGCCGGCACTTTAGCAATGAACTGGGCGGCGGCGGCATTCTGGATGTGGGTTGTTATCCGGTCTCCATGGCGCGGTTGGTCGCCGGCGCCGCGCAGGGGCTGCCCTTCGCGGACCCGGTGTCTCTCAACGGGGTTGCCCGGTTGTCCGAGGAGACCGGCGTGGACCTTTGGGCGTCGGCGTCGGCGCTTTTTCCCGGGGGCGTGGTTGCGCAGCTTGCGTGCGGTGTGGGGTTGCGCCTCGAAAATCACGTGCGAATTGACGGCACGGAAGGCTGGATCGAAGTGCGGAATCCTTGGACCCCCAACCGCGAACCGGGCCGCACGGTCATTCTGGCGGGGGCGGCCGGCGCGGCCGGGCCGCGGGAGATTGAGGTGGTGGCGGAGCGCGGGCTGTACGCCCTGGAAGCCGACGCCTTTGGCCGGGCGCTGCTGGCCGGGGAAAAGGCGTGCGCCCGCATGACGCCGGAGGACACCCTGGGCAACATGGCGGCGCTGGACGCATGGCGGCAGTCGGCGGGCGTGCGTTACGCGAGCGATAAGGCCGGGGTGGAATATCCGACCGTGCATGGGCGGCCTTTGCGGAGGCGGGCGGGCACGCCGATTCCCGCGGCACGGATTACGGGCGTCGAACCGCCTGTGGCGCGGCTGGTGATGGGCGTGGACCATCCCACCGCGGCCGGGCAGGCGGCGGTGTTGTTTGACGACTATTTTGAAAGGGGCGGCAACGCCTTCGACACGGCGTGGGTGTACGGTGGGGGGCGGGCGGACCATATTTTGGGATGGTGGATTCGGACCCGCGGCGTGCGCGGGGAGGTCGTGGTTCTTGGCAAAGGCTGCCACACTCCGATGAACCGTCCGGAACTGGTGGCCGGGCAGGTGCGCGATTCCCTGGACCGGATGCGGACGGAGTACATAGACATGTATCTGTTGCACCGCGACAATACGGACATTCCCGCCGGCGAATTTGTGGACGCGCTGGACGCGGAATGGCGGGCCGGGCGCATCCGGGCGTTCGGCGGGTCCAACTGGAGCGCGGCACGGATGCGCGAAGCCAACGCCCACGCGCGGGCAAAGGGGCGCCAGCCCTTCACGCTTTGGAGCAACCAGTTCAGCCTCGCGCGGATGCTCGACGCGGTGTGGGGCGGCTGTCTTTCCGCGAGCGGCGAGGAGTCGCTGGCCTTGCTGCGCGAAGGCGGGCTTACCCTGCTGCCGTGGTCAAGCCAGGCGCGCGGGTTCTTCACGGACCGCGCGGGGCGGGACAAGCGCGACAACGCGGAGCTGGTGCGATGCTGGTATTCCGAGGAGAACTTTCTGCGGCGCGACCGGGCGGTGGCGATCGCGGCGCGAAAGGGCGTCGAACCGATTGCCGTCGCCCTGGCCTGGGTCCTCGCCCAGCCGTTTGCGACCCACCCGCTGATCGGGCCGCGGAACGTGCTGGAAACCGCGGGTTCGCTGGCGGCCCTCGCCCTGAAGTTGACGCCGGCGGAAGTGGCGTGGCTCGACCTGCAACGCGAAACCCCGGAATGATCCCCGAAAAGCGCTCCGCCCAGCCGCCCGTACGCGCGGCCCGCCGCCGGGGCGCCCGCCCTTGACGCGCGCCGGACCCGGGTTACGTTCCACGGTCTCCGGCCCGCGTTTTGCGCGAAAGCCCCGGAGGCGCCCAACCCAGACATCGCTTATGAAAAAAACAGTCCCCTCCCTCCTGGCCGCCTTCCTCCTGGCCTTCGCGTCCGCGGCGTCCGCGGAAAGCATCTACGACGTGCCCCTGAAGGACATCCACGGCAAGGACACCACGCTCGCCCCCTACAAGGGCAGGGTGATGTTGATCGTCAATGTCGCCTCCAAATGCGGCAACACCAAGCAGTACAAGGAACTTCAGGCGCTCCACGAGTCGCATGCCGGCAAAGGGCTCGCCGTCCTCGGTTTTCCGTGCAACGACTTTGGCGGCCAGGAACCCGGAAGCAACGAGCAGATTCAGGAGTTTTGCGCCGGCAAGTTCGGGGTAACCTTTCCCCTCTTTGACAAGCTCAAGGTCAAAGGCCCCGAAAAGCATCCCCTCTACGCGCTCTTGACCGGCCCCGATTCGCCATTTCCTGGGGACGTGAAATGGAATTTCGGGAAGTTTCTGGTGGGCCGCGACGGGACGATTCTCGCGCGGTTCGAGCCGCGGACCGCGCCCGACGCGGCCGAGGTGGTGTCCGCGATCGAGAAGGCCCTGGCCGATGGCGCGGAATAGGCGTCCGGGCGCCCGATCGGGGATGCCGGTGCGGCGGTCGTGACCGGGCTCACCGAGGCTTGATCCGGCCCATGCAAATCCCCGGCGCCGAACTCCCGCCGCCCCCGGCCCCCGGGGAGCGCGCGCGTTTGTTTCCCATCACGGCGCGCCAGGTGTTTCTGGCCCACGCCGGGGTGAGCCCGTTGAGCGGCCCGGCGGCCGCGGCGGTGGAGGCGGAGGCATGCAACGCGTGCGTGATGCAACAAGAGACGGGCTACCGGGAGGCCCTGCAACAGGCGCGCGAATCGGCCGGGGCGCTGTTCGGCGTGCGGCCGGACGAAGTGTCGCTGCTCGGTCCCACGAGCCTCGGCCTGTCGCTGGTCGCCGCCGGCATCGACTGGCGGACGGGGGACGAGCTTGTCTATTACCCCGAGGATTACCCGGCCAACGTGTATCCGTGGCGGAACCTGGAGCGCCGGGGCGTGCGGCTCGTCGCGCTGGAACCGGCGGAGCCCGGCGAGATCACGGCGGACATGGTCCGGGCCGCGCTCACAGCGCGGACGCGGCTGGTGGCCCTGGCTTCGGTGCATTTCCTGAGCGGCTACCGGATTGATGTGGACGCGATTGGCCGGGCGGCGCATGAGGCGGGGGCGTTGTTCTGCCTGGATTCGATCCAGAGCCTTGGCGCGTTGCGCACGCCGATGGAGCACGTCGATTTCGCGCCCGCGGACTCGCACAAGTGGATGCTCGGCCCTCTGGCGATGGGCGTGTTCATCGTGCGCGCCCACGCGCGCGGGCGGCTGCGCCCGGCGTTGCTCGGCGCCGAGAACGTCGCCACGCGCCGTTACCTCGCGTCCGACGAAATTGCGTTCCCCGATCACGCCTCGCGCTACGAACCCGGCGTCATGAACATGCTGGGTGTCGCGGGCATGAGGGCCTCCCTTGATCTCCTGCGCGAAGCGGGCCTGGCCGCGGTGGAGGCGCGGGTCGTGGGCCTTCGGGAACGCGCGGCGGCGGCGTTGCGGGCGGCGGGATGCGAGATTCTCGGAAACGCGTGCGGCGCCACGGCGTCGGGCATCATCACGTTCCGGCGCGAAGGGGTGGAGATGCGGCGCGTGTTCGAGCGGCTCCTGGCGGAGGGCATCGCCGCGTCGCACCGGTGGACGCGGGACGGGCGGGATTGGATACGGTTCTCGCCGCACTACTACATTTACGAGGAGGAGATCGACCGGGCGGTCGGGATGGCGGTGGCGGCGTAGGCCGGCAAGGCGTCAACTGGCGGGCAGGAACACCTTGGCGACGAGAAAGCCGAGGCTGGCGACGGCCAGAAAACCGAGGACAAGCGTCGCGGTGCGGACGGCCGGGGGGGTGGTGGAAAGGCGTTTGCGTCCGAACGGCGAGGCGTTGACGAACCCGATCGGGACAGCGCTCTCGCCGCCGGCGGCGAGGTCCACGCCCTGCCGGACTTCGGGGAGCGGCTGGGCGTCACCGGTGGCTTCGGAGTGGTATTCGAGGGAGATGTTGCCGGCCTGGAGGACGTCGCCGCGCTGGAGCCGCTGCTGGGTGATGCGCGCGCCGTTGATGCGGGTGCCGTTGGTGGAGTTCAGATCGCGGACGGTGTAGGTGTCGCCTTCCTGGGTGAGGACCGCGTGATGGCCCGAGACGCTGCCGTGGTCGATGTGGATCGTGTTGTCGGGCAGGCGCCCGAGCGTGATTTCGGAGTTGATGAGCTCGAACGCGCGTCCGGCAAACTCGGGCGATTGGACAACCAGCCTGGGCATGATCGGGATTTAACGCTTTTCGACGAAAAGTTCAACTCTTTTGGCGAACTCCCGAAAGAAGTAGGTGGCGTCGTGCGGGCCGGGGGAGGCCTCCGGATGATATTGCACCGAAAAGGCGTCCAGGCCCTTGTGGCGCAGGCCCTCGCAGGTGCCGTCGTTGAGGTTGATGTGGGTGGCCTCGACTTCTCCGGCCGGAAGCGACGCGGTGTCCACGGCGAACCCGTGGTTCTGGGAGGTGATCGCCACTTTGCCGGTGGCCAGGTCCTTCACCGGCTGGTTGCCGCCACGGTGCCCGAATTTGAGCTTGAACGTGCGCCCCCCAAGCGCCAGCCCGAGCACCTGGTGGCCCAGGCAGATGCCGAAGAGCGGCATTTTCCCGAGAAGCCCGGAGACGGCCTTGTGGGCGTAGTCCACGACGGCGGGGTCGCCGGGCCCGTTGGACAGGAAAACGCCGTCCGGTTTGCGGTCCAGAACGGCGCCCGGCGGCGTGTCGGCGGGCACGATCCGGACCTGGAACCCGTGCTGGCGCAGGCGGCGGAGGATGTTGGTCTTGATTCCGAAATCGTAGGCGACAATCTGGAACCGCGCGGGAGGCAGTGGCGCGCGCGAGCCGCCGTTTGGACCCGGTTGCCAGGGGCCGGATTGCGAGCCGTCCGGGTCCCAATCGTAGGGTTCGCGGGTGGAAACCTCGCGGACGAAGTCGGTCCCGGCGTAGTTGAAATCCGCGGCGAGGGCGGCGGCGGCCTTGTCGGAGAGGCGTTCGGTTGTGAGTACGCCGCGGAGGGCGCCGCCCGTGCGGAGGTGGCGGGTAAGGGCGCGGGTGTCCACGCCCTGGATGGCGGGGATGCCGTGGCGGGCGAGGTAGTCGTGGAGCGGTTCGCTGGCGCGCCAGTTGGAGGCGATGGGGGAGAGATTGCGGACGACGAAACCGGCGGCCTGGGGGCGGCTGGACTCGGTGTCGGCGGGGTTGACCCCGTAATTGCCGATTTCCGGGTAGGTCATGGCGACGATCTGGCCGCGGTAGGAGGGGTCGGTGAGGATTTCCTGGTACCCGGTCATGGACGTGTTGAAACAGACCTCGCCGAGGGTCTGGCCCGGCGCGCCGAAGGATGAACCGCGGAGGAGGAAACCGTCTTCGAGGGCGAGAATGGCGCTGGGCATGGCTCAGAGGATTTCGCGTTGGAGGCCGCGGAATGCAAGCCAATAGCCAAACGCGCCGAGCAGCACCCAAACCGCCAGGGCGCTGCCCAGGGGTTCCAACAAACGGAAGAACGAGGCGCCGGAAGCGTGGGAGGAGAGCGCGATGAGTGGCGCAAGCGGATTGTGATAGACGGTGAGATGGGCGATGGCGGCCTGCGCCGCTTCGCGCGTGGCGTCGGACTTGATCTGGCCGCAAAGGGCCGCCGCCAGCGCGCCCGCGCCCGGACACAGGGCGATCCACCCGAACAACAGGGCGCCCACAGCCATATAGGCGCTGAGGGACCGGGCAAAGAGGCCGGAGAGCCCGACTGCCAGCGTGGCCAGCACGATGCCGGCCGCCAGGTTGAACAGGAATGCCGCGGCCACGACCGGCCACGGCGGGCCACCCCAGCAGCGCGCGGCGCAGAGCGCGGGAACCGCAAGGCTTCCCAGCCACGCCACGAATATCCACGCGCCGACGATCTTGCCGGCGGCCACGGCGCCATGGCCGAGGGTCGAGTTGGCAAGCGCCGGCAGCGTTCGCTGCTCGCGTTCCTGGGCGATCCTTCCGGCGGCCGCGAGTGGCGCCAGGATCAGCAGCAGGCCCGCCTGGCAATAAAGCACCGACCACGTGACCATGTGCCCGGTGGCGGCCGGGCTGAAGTCGCCTTGGAACGTAAACGCCAGGCAATTCAGCCCCACCACCAGAATCAGCGCGAAGATGAAAAAAGCCGCGAGCGCCCACAGCCTTTTTTCGCGGGCGCGGATGCGGAGTTCGAGCCAGAGGACCGGATTCATAAACGTGGCGGCGGCGGGGGCGCGAGAAGCTGGCGCACAACATCGTCGAGCCCGGCCGCGAGGCGCTGGAATTCGAACACGTCCACCCCCCCGGTGACAATCGCCCGCAGAATCCCCGCCGCCGCGGCCTCGCCGGATGCCTGGAACCGCAGGCCGTTTTCTTGGGAAAGGACGCGCGCGCCGGACGCGCCGGCGAGCGCCGCGGCGCGGGCGGGATCGGCGCATTCGACGCGCCATGCGGCGGCGCCGAGGCCGTGCTCAAGGTCGGCGCGGGTGAAGAACGCGCGCCCCGGAACGGCCTCGACCCAGGCGCCATCCTTGAGAACGCCGAAGCGCGTGGCGAGTTGCTCCAGTTCGGGAAGGATGTGCGAGGAAACGACCAGCGTCCGGTCCTTTCCGGCCAGGCGCCGGACCAAGTCGAGCAAGTCGCGCCGCGCGGTGACGTCGAGGCCGGCGGCGGGTTCGTCCAAAAGGAGGATAGGCGGATCGGCAAGCAGGACCCGGCCCAGGGCGAGGCGGCGCTGCCAGCCCGCGGACAGCGTTTCCACCTCGGCGTCCATCCAGGCGTCCAAACCAAGGAATCCCGCCGTCTCGCGAATGCGCTCCGAACGCGCGGCGGGATCGAGGGCGCAGGCGCGGGCGAAGAACTCGAGGTATTCGGCAACGGACAGGTCCGTGTACACCCCTAGCGGATCGGGCATCAAGGCAATAAACGCGGCGGCCCGCCGGGGATTGGCCGAGACGTCTTCCGGGCCGCAGTGGATTGTGCCGGCCTCGGGATGAAGCAGGCCCGCCGCGAGCTTGAGCAGGGTCGATTTGCCGGCGCCGTTGGGGCCGACCAGGCCGAAAATCTCCCCGGGCGCCACTTCCAACGACACGCCGCGCAGGGCGTGCCGGCCATTCGGGTAGGTCTTGTGGACCGACCGCAGCGCGAGGGTGGCGGACGCGGAACCGGTTTTCGTCATGGGCCCGGTGGGTTGAGGGTTTCGATGGGGACCGCACGCGCGGGGTTCATCTGCACGAGCCAATAGACAGCGTTGGTTTGGCTCCGCGGCGGCGGATGGAACTGGACGGCGGGTGTTCCGGGCGTTTCGGCGAGGGCGATCCAGTCGCCGCCGCAGGCCGTTGCGCCGCCCGCCGCCGGCGGGTCCGCGCCGTCCCCGCCTGGGTCCGGGGGCTCCTCCATGCGCGCTCGGAACCGGGCCGGATCGCGTTCCGCCGACAACAGAAGCCGCCCGGGAAACGCATCGGGCGAACCGCGCGTGGCGGCGGTGGGCGCCTGTGGGATGCGCTCGCCGGGGCGCAGGGCGGCGAACGTCTCCCACTTTCCGCCCCGGAACAAGGCCAGCTTGGATACGGGGGCCGCGGCCTCAACCGCGAGGCTCCCGTCATCAAGGCGCACGAGACGCACGGGCGGCGGCTCGTTGGTGAAGCTCCCAAACTCCGCGTCGCGGAGGGCGCCGGGTTGGCCACCGGGCAGGGTCGCGATTGTCGCCGTGGCAAGGTGGCGGAGCGAGGGCGCCTGCGCGCCGCCATTTCCGAACGGCGCGTGAGACTCGCCTTCGGGGACCACGACCGCATCTATCGGCGCCTCGAACTGGACGGGCGCGGCGGAGAAGCCGAGGTGGCGGAGGACGGTGCGCCGATGGACGAGGGGCCAGGCATCCACGGCGATACGGTATTCCGTGATGCTGGCGCGGGTGCCGCGGGGCAGGCAGACGTTGCCAAGCCCCCATGCCAGGCCGCCGGCAATGATCGAGACGAGAGGCACGCCCGGCCAAATCCAAACCCGTCCCCCGGTCGTGCCCGCCCGCAGCAGCAGCGCGAGCGCGCACGCCAGCGCGACCAGAAATCCCGCGAGCCAGCCGAAGGTCCAGAGGGCAAAGAATCCCGCCAACGGCTTGAAAAGGGGTTCGGGACGGCGGAACAGCCCGTCTTTCCGGGTCCAGTCGGCAAAACTCCAGGTTTCGGCCCGCAACGAACTCGAGTCCTGGTCGAGGGCGCCGCCCGGCATATCCGCGCCGGGGACCGCAACGCCGCCCAAGCCGAAGGCGGTTGGCGTTTGGCCGAATCCGAGGCTGCCGCGAATGGCCGCGGCCGTTTCCGGTTTGCCCAATATCCAACCGCCCGCGAGGATGAACCGTTGGAGTTGGTTGGTGGTGGCCGCCTGGTTGCGCCAGGCATCCAACGAAATCCAGACCGCGGCCACTTCCGTGAGCGGCTGTTCCGCGGGCGGCCACGCGGGGATGGACCGAATCCTGGCGTTTTCGACGCTGTTGCGGATCAGGCGCTCGGCGTCGGGCTCATCCTTGCCGCCCAGAATCCACACCGCCCGGCCCATTCCGAACATCGCGTCGGAGTCTTCCGCCACGGTTTCGATCAGGCGGCTGCGAAGGAGCGGCCGGTCTTCCGCCCCGCGGATTTCCAGAGCGACGGACGCCAGCGGTTCCTGGATGCCCCGCCCCAGCGCGAGGCGCCACCGCATGGGCGGGACGGCCACGGGCACGCGGAGGGTGTCTCCCGGCGCCGGCAACCGAATCTGCCACGACTCGGTCGCGGGATCGGCGGAAAGGCGTGCGTTTTTGCGGACGATCCCCAAAGGTTCGTCCCAGCGCTTGGGCGCCGGATTCTCAGTCCCGCCGATGAGGTCCGAGGCTTCGAGGGGCGCGCAGAGCAGGGTGACGGTGGCGGCCGCGCCCGCGAACGCGGGATCGTTGTTGGTGATGGCCAGGTTTCCGATGGCGCCGCCGGGCGGGCGGCGGGGGACGGTCCAGAAAAGCCGGCGCTTGGCGTCGTGAAACGGTTGCTGAATCTTGAGCGTACTGGCCGGGCCTGGACCCGCGGGTTCCAGCGAGGCGGTGACCGCGGGCGCGGCGGGCGTTTCCGCGAGCCAGGATTCCCAGGTGCGTTCGGCGTGGCCGGCACTTGCCGCAAAGCACGCGGCAAACGCCACAATCAGATGCCCCCGGATCATCGGCGGCAAGGCTATGCCGGACGCCGAAGGGGTCAAGGGGAAAGGCCTGTTTACCCCCGAATCATTACGCTGCGGGCTTGCCGCGGGAATGGGGTGCGCCCTTCGCCCGAATCGTAGTGATTCGGGTGTTTACGCCGCCAGAAAGCGGGCGACGCGCTCCTGGATGGTCCGCGAAAACAAAGGCCAAACGTGGGCGGGCACGTCGCAGCGGAGATGCTCGGCGGCGCCGTTCCACCGCGCGCTGGCGCCAGGAACCACCATCAGGTCGCCCGGACACCACACGCAAAGCGTGGGCTCGGGCCACGGGACTTCGTTGAGGCGCCGGAGGAATCCGCTGTTCAACCGCATCTGGCGCATCGCCGGCAGGAACGGAAGCAGATGGGCCAGCAACGACCCGTAGTGGGGCGAGTGGATGAACGCGGCGCGGTGGATGGGCAGGGAAGGGTCAAGCAGGCGCGCGGTGCGCGCCACGATGCCGCCCATGGAAAAGCCGATCAGGTTGACCGGCCCACGGCCTTCGCGCACGCGCTTCGCAAGCCGCTCGCCCAGGGCTTCCAGCGGGGTGAACCCGGAAGCTTCGTACTCGAAAACCTCGGGCGCCAGGCCGAGGCGGGCCAGGGAGTTCTGAAAAGCAGCGAGGCGCCGCGGCCAGCCGCACCAACCGTCAAGGAGTATGGTGCGCATGGACGCCGGCGCCACCGCAAGGGGCTACGGAACCGGACGCGGGTCAGTTGGCGGTGTCGGCCTTCTTGCCGCCGCCTTTGCCCTTCATATTTTCCTTCATCCAGGCGTCCCGTTTGTCGAGAACGGCCTGCATGCCCGGATCGGCCTTGACCAGGGCCGCGTCCATCGCGGTCTTCAGGTCTTTGGTGGCCTGCATCATCTCCTTTTTCGCGTCGGCATCGCCGCCCTTGGCCTTGTCGCGCAAGGCCGTGAGGTCGTCGGACTTTTGCTTGAGCGACGCGTCGTCGGCGAGCGCCTTTTCCTTCGCCGCGTGGTACTGCGTCTTTTCCTCTTCGGTCAGGGCCGCCTCCCACGGCTCGCCTTTCTTGGCGCCCTTGCCCTTGCCGCCGGTGTCGCCGGCGAAGGCGGGCGCGGCCGCCAAGGCGGCGCAAAAGATGATGGAACTAAACAATACTGCTGATTTGGATTTCATACGAGGGTTTAAACGTTGCCGGGCGGGCAAAGTTTCACAAGACTTTTCCCGCGTGACTCCCGCCAAAGGGGGATGCATGCTGCCGCCATGCAGGAAATGTCCGCGCGCGACCGCTTTCGGGCGCTCATGCGTTTCCAGCCGGTGGACCGGCTGCCCATTCTCGAGTGGGCCGGCTGGTGGAACCAAACCCTCGACCGCTGGCGCGCCGACGGCCTCGACCCGGCCCTCAAGGATGTGGACGAAATCAGGCGGCACTTCGGCCTGGACGTGTACAAACAGGCCTGGCTGCGCTCCCTGCATTGGGAGGCGCCCAAACCCGCACACCACGGCGCAGGCATACTGGCGCCTTCGCCGACGTTGATGGACGGCTACGAAGCCCTGCGCCCGTGGCTGTTCCAAATCCTCGACCGCTGGCCCGTCGATCCCGTGGTCTGGCGCCGCTGGGCCGCGGAACAGGAACGGGGCGAGATCGCGGTCTGGTTCACGTTGGACGGTTTTTTCTGGTTTCCGCGGACTTTGTTCGGGATCGAGGCGCATCTGTACGCGTTTTACGACGAACCGGAGCTGATGCACCGGATCAACGCCGACAACGCCGAATGGATGCTGCGGATCATCGACCGGTTGTCCGAATTTTTAACGCCGGATTTCATGACGTTCGCCGAGGACATGAGCTACAACAACGGGCCCATGCTTTCGGAGGAGCATTTCGACGAGTTCCTCGCGCCCTATTACCAGCGCGTCGTCCCGGCCCTTCGCGAACGCGGCATCCTGCCCTTCATCGACAGCGACGGCGACATCACGCGGGCGGCGCCCTGGTTTGAACGCGCGGGTTTGGCTGGTATTCTCCCGCTGGAACGCCAGGCGGGCGTGGACCTGGGGAAGATTCGGGAAACCCATCCCCGCATGCTGTTCATGGGGCATTATGACAAGATGGTGATGAACCAGGGCGAGGCCGCGATGCGGGCGGAGTTCGAGCGCCTGCTGCCCGTCGCGCGCCAGGGCGGGTTCGCCCCGAGCTGCGATCATCAAACGCCGCCGGGGGTGTCGCTGGAGGATTACCACCTGTACCTGCGCCTCTTCCGCGAATACGCGGCCAAGGGCGCCCCGCGGTAGCGCACCCCCGCCGCCGTGCCAGGCCGCGGTTCCATTGCCAAGGACGAGGGAAACACCGCGAGGCCGCCCCGAAGGGCGCCATCGCGTGGGCGTTCCTCAGTGCTGTTCGGAGCCGCCGGGCGCGAGGATCGCCCAAGGTGCGAAAGAGAATGCGCCAAAAACGTTGAAATCATCGGGATTGGCCGTCGCGATTTCCCGGACGCCCGCCGCGAAATAAGTGGCGGCCAAAGCCGTGTCCAGGATTCGTTTTCTTCCCAAACGGTGCCGGCCCATCCAGTCAAGGAAAGTGCCCATTGCCCGGTCGTCGGGCAGGCACCGGGTGATCTCGGCCGCGTTCCACCAGAATTCCGCGCGCTGGAGGGCGGCCGCAAACTCCAGCGGCGTTTCGAACCGGCGCGGGTCCGTCGCCACATGCAGAAACTCGTGGACGACCTGTGGGGCGAGAGCAAACCGCGCCCGACCGCGTTTGGCCGCCTCGGCAACCGATTGGCGCACACGCCGATGATTGGGCGCCTCAGCAAGCTCGTGCGCGATGAGAACAGCCGTATCGAGGCCGGTCATTCGCGGTCAAAGTAAGTGTCCAGCAGTTCCTCCCGCCCACTCCACGTGCGGCGGATTCTCCCAACCGAAATTGGTGGCGGGGCGTCCGCAAGAGATACCCGCCGGCTTCCGCTGGCCCGATCATTCACCAACCGCACGCCCTCCCGAAGAAGCTCTGATGTGGAACGGTTCGCGATTCGCGCATGAAGTTTCAGTTCCGCGTAGTCGGCCTCGTCAATGTGAAAGGTCACAGCCTTCATATATTGCACAGTATATTTCAAATACCCAGCCTCCATCAAACGGGATTTCCAGCAATCCCAATTTTCGCCGATCCCTGGCCTACAATTCACAGCAGCCGTTCCACCCATGCCGCCACTTCTTCCAGCCGTTCCGCAAGGTCCGCCTCCACCAGCCGCGGAAACCGCGCGCCCGGCATCACGAATTCCCCTCCTTTCTTCAACCGAAGCTGGTCCCCGACCACCTCCAGCGAGTCCGCTCCGCGGGCCGCGCACAATGCCTTCAACCGCGCGTGTCCGAGCAGATGCTCCGCCTCCGGCGGCAGCCGCCCGAACCGGTCCGCCCATCGCCCGCGCAACGCTTCGAGCGCCTCGAGCGTCCCCGCCTCCGCCAGTTCCCGGTACGCCGCGATCCGCGGTTGCGGCTCGGCGATGAACCGCCGCGGCAGATACGCCGGCAACCGCCCCGCCCCCCCGCCTCCGGGCGCGGGCATCTCCGCTTCATTCAACGCCACGAAATCCAGACGCACGGACACGTCCCGGCGGAAGGTGATTTTCCCGGTCTTGATCTGCTCCACCGCCTGCTTGAGGAGCTGGCAATAAAGCTCGAACCCTATCGCCGCCACATGCCCGCTCTGGCGCGTCCCCAGCAGGTTGCCCGCGCCGCGCAGCTCCAAATCCCGCATCGCCACCTTGAACCCCGCCCCCAGATGGGAATACTGCCGTATCGCCCCCGCCCGGCGGCGGGCTTCCTGCGTGGCCAGCAAATGCCGGGGCAACAGCAGCCAGGCATGCGCCTTCTGCTGCCCGCGCCCCACCCGGCCGCGCAACTGGTACAAGTCCGCCAGTCCGAACCGGTCCGCCCGGTCAATGATGATCGTGTTGGCGTTGGGGATGTCCAGGCCGCTCTCAATGATGGTCGTGGACACCAGCACGTCCGCCCGCCCCTCCACAAACTCCAGCATCACCTTCTCCAAATCGTCGTCGTCCATCCGCCCGTGCCCCACCAGTACCCGCAACCCCGGCACCAGTTCCCGCAACCGCATCGCCACCTTTTCAATGCTCTCGATCCGGTTGTGCAGGTAAAACACCTGCCCGTCCCGCGCCATCTCCCGCCGGATTGCGTCCCGCACCAGCCGCTCGTCGTACGCCGCCACCACGGTCTCCACCGGGATGCGCCCCGGCGGTGGCGTCTCGATCACGCTCATGTCCCGCGCTCCCGTCAGGGCCAGATACAGCGTCCGCGGAATCGGCGTCGCCGACAGGGTCAGAATGTCAATCTGCCGGAACCGTTCCTTCAACCGGTCCTTGTGCCGCACCCCAAACCGCTGTTCCTCGTCCACCACCAGCAGCCCAAGGTCCTTGAACGCGATGTCCGGCGACAGCAGCCGGTGCGTCCCCACAACGATGTCCACCTCCCCCGTGGCGCAGCGCTCGATCACCCGCTTCTGTTCGCCGGGCGATTGAAACCGGCTCAGCATCTCGATCCGCACCGGATAATCCGCCATCCGCTCCCGCAGCGTGGTTGTGTGCTGCCGCGCCAGCACGGTCGTCGGACACAAAAACGCCGCCTGCTTCCCCGCCATCACCGCCTTGAACGCCGCACGCACCGCCACTTCGGTCTTCCCAAACCCAACGTCCCCGCACACCAGCCGGTCCATCGGACGCGGCGATTCCATGTCCCGTTTCGCGTCCAACACCGCCGAGGTCTGGTCCGGCGTCGGCTCATACAAAAACGCCGCCTCGAATTCGCCCTGCCAATCGTGATCCCCCGGAAACGCAAACCCCGGCTGCGCCTGCCGTTCCGCCTCAATCCGCAACAGCTGCGCCGCGTAATCCAGGATCGCCTTGTGCGCCGCCGCCCGCGTCCGGTCCCAACGCGCCCCCCCCAGCGCGTCCAGCGCCGGTTTCTTCGAGCCCACCCCCACATACCGCCCCACCAAAAACGCCTGCTCAACCGGCACATACAGGCGGGCCGCGTTCGCAAACTCCAGCACCAGCGCCTCCTGGTCCTGCTCGCCCCCAAGGTTCACGTCGTGAATGCCCAGAAACAGCGCGATCCCGTGCTGCGCGTGCACGACGTAATCCCCCTCCTCCCATTCGTTGAAATCCAGGTGCTGCGCCCGGCGCCGCGCCGCCGCGCGCCCGTCCTCCCGCATCGCGCGCACATGCTGGTATCGCCCGAATATCTCCGCGTCCGCCAGCACCGCCAGCCCCCCCTCCGCAAACACAAAACCCCGCGCCAACCCCCCACGCAAAAACGCGATCCGCTCCACGTCCGCGCCAAGGTCCGGCCCCAGCACCTCGCGCAACCGCTGTTCCTCCCCCTCGTTGTTGCACACCGCCGCCACGGTCCAACCCGCCCCCAGCCACTCCCGCAGGTTCGACGCCAGCAACATCCGCCGCTGCTCCGCCAACGCCGGGTCCGCCAAATCCAACCGCAGAAAATGGTGCTCCTGGATGCCACCGGCAATGCGCTCAATGACCGCATCATCATCATCCCCCGCCTCCCCCGCCTCCCGTCCCCCGCCTCTCGTCTCCCGATCACGCGATTCCTCAGCCGCCGCCATCACCGTGATCCATTCCGGCCCAAGATAAGCCTCCAGCCCCCGTCCCCCTTCCCCCGTCTCCCGTCCTTCGCGGCCAAAACTTCGCCCTCCCCCGCCGTGAGCAACGGTGATCACGGTCTCCTCCAAATCCCTGCGCTTAAGCTGGTCCTCCACCGCAAACTCCCGGATCGAATCCACCGTGTCCCCGAAAAACTCGATCCGCACCGGATACTCCGCGTGCGGACTAAACACATCCAGTATCCCGCCCCGCCGGGAAAATTGCCGCCGTCCATCCACCCGCCGCGTGTTCACGAATCCGCTGGCCTCCAATTCCGACGCCAGCGCCTCCGGCCCCAGCGCCGCGCCCACCCGGACCGCCCGCCTGCATCGCGCGAGGTCCGACGCCAACGGCACCGGATTCTCCAGCGCCTCCGGCGTCGCCACGAGAATCCAGGGCGCAACCCGCCGCCCCGGCTCCTCCACCAGCCGCCCCAAAACGGCGAGCTGCGCCGCTTCGATCTCCGGGTCGCTCTCCCCGTTCTCCCCGGCCAGCTCCCGCTCCGGAAAAATCGCCGTCCGCCCCGGCCCCAGCCACGCGTCCAAGTCGGCGGCCATCTGCCGCTGGGTCTTGTAGCGGTCGCACACCACCAGCAGCGGCCGCCCCCCCCTCTTGAACAGCGCCGCCACCAGAAACGGACGCGCGCACTCCGGAACCCCGCCGAGGCCGCGGCCGTGCATCCGCCGGAAAACATCCGGCTGTTTCGGGGCAGCGTCTCCGATTCCCAGTTCCCGCTCCCCGCTCTCCAAGTCCTCCGCGGTTACGTTCTCCCCTCCGTGCGCCCCTTGCGCTCCGCGGGATTTCCGCCCCCCGTCTCCCGTCCCCTGTGCCCCGTTCCTCCGAGGTGCCCCTTCAGGCCCTCGACCCTCGGCCCTCGACCCTCGACTCCCCGAACACACCCCTTCCGCCAACGCCCGCGCGAGCCACGGCTCCAGCGCGGGGTTGTCCAGCAAGTCCAGCAGGGACATCGGGCGCACCTCCCGGACCATACCCGCATCCCGCCCCCAAGAAAAGCGGAAGCGGCGCCCCACCGCTTCCAACATCTCGGGGACGTGGACGGAACGCGAGCATCCGGCCAGCGACCGCGCGATGCGCGCGGGCGAAGCCATTTGTAGCGGCGGCGCCCTCGCCGCCGTAAATGTGCGTTGGACGAGGGAGGGGCACAAGAATCGGTTGGGGCGCATCGTCCTCCGCAGCCCACAATCTTGAAGCGCGCCCTTTGGAGCGGCGGTGGCAGAGCGAAGCGGCGACACCGCTTTCGAATGCCGCGCCTGTGGGCCGCGCACGGGAAAGGGAGACGGGAGACGGGAGACGGGGGACGGTGCCCCCTCGTCCCGCGGCGAAGCGGTGTGGCGGCCAAAGGCCTATGGACTGCGGTGGCAGAGTGAGTGCGGCGACACCGATTTCAAGCGCTGAGCCCGAGGACAGCGGTCGATCTCCCGCACCCAATTCCTTGCGCATTTTTCTCGCCGCCTCCCGTTCCCACCCCCTCCGTGCGCTCCGTGAGATATTCCCCTGCGTCCTCCACGGTTAACTTTCCCCCTTCGTGAACTTCGTGTTCTTCGTGGTGGAAAGCTCCCCCTCCGTGCGCCCCGTGTGCTCCGTGAGAGACCGGGGGGCGTTGAGAGTCGAGGGTCACCAACTCCCATCTCCCATCTCCCATCTCCCAACTTCCATCTCCCAACTTCCATCTCCCAACTCCCAACTTCCGCGCCCCAGCGCGTCCCCCATTGAACTGTTCAAGCAGCAGTGCCGTACAATCGTGCGGGAACCGCAAAAAAATCTCTTGACCCCCAGGCCTCCCACTCTCTAGATTAGAGGCGTGATGAAAGCGCGCGCTCGGTTTGTCCCCGCTGCCAGCCTGCTGGCGGCACTCGTGGCGGTCTCCCCAGCCCCAGCCGGCGAGACCAACTACACGACCCCTATCGGGTTCGTCAACCTGCCCATCGCAGGGACGGGGGGGACGAATCTGACGCAGCTAAACTTTATCGGATTGCCTCTCACGCAGGGATCTATTGAAGGAACTATGGAGGCCTTCGCTGGCTCAACAATCACGGATTCTAACGCCAGTTGGGCGATCAATCAATTCTCGGGCACCAACGGAGCACACTACATTGAGATATGCTCGGGCTCCCAGCCAGGAACGATGGAGGAAATCATTTCAAATGACACAAACACCGTCACCCTTGCTGTGAATTTGAGTGGCATCCTCACCAACGGAACAAGCTTCAAGATACGGAAGCACTGGACTTTGGGCTCAGTGTTTGGAGTCTCAAACAGCTTTGGATTGGTTGGAGGTTCGGGGGCGGCCCAAGCGGATCAAATCCAACTTTTCGATCCAACCAAACCTGGATTTTTGTCCTTTTTTTACAAAACCAACTCTGTTCCCGGCGGCATTGGATGGCGAAACACGACTAACCTATTTGTCGACCAGGCGAATTTCGTGATTCTGCCGGAACAGGGCATTCTCTTGAAACGCCGCGCCTTCCAAGGCACGAATATCCAGATTGTGGGGGAAGTAAAAGAAGGAACATCAATTTTCCCCATTTTCCAGGGACTTAATATCATGTGCCATCCGTATGCCGTGACCAATTTCACACTTGCCGCAAGCGGGCTCTACACAGGCGATCAAACAACCGGCCTTAAGGGAGGATCCGGCGCAGCGAACGCTGATTTAGTTCAGTTGTGGAATGGGACATCATACACAAGCTATTTCTATAAGACCAACTCTATACCAGGGGGTATCGGTTGGCGTGCAACAACCAATTTGTTTGTTGACGCTGGAAATGCGGTGGTTCCAATCGGTTCTGGATTTTTTGTAAAACGTGCTGTCGGTGGCGTGGATTGGGTTATGCCCGACCCAGTGCCGTGACATCTAATCCATCTGCATAATGAAATAATTGGAAAGAAAAAATATGATTATGAAATCTCAAGCTAAGCCCACCTTTCTTGCGGCCATGTTCCTAGTTTTTAGTGTCGTGAATGGATATTCTCAGATTGGCGTGGACTGGGCAGCAGCGATCGGAAACGGCTTAGGGCTTCAGGATGGGACAGACCTACCCGACAACAGCCTCTTGCGAATAGGGTATTTCAGCACCCTTAGCGACGCTCAGATTCAATCCAACGCAAGCGATGTAAACTTTCTGAATAATGACTTTGTAGAATTTGACTTCGGCTTCGTTGGTGATGGCTTTGGGGATCTTGCTGCACACTGGTCGCTTTCCCTAACGGCTTCGGCAGGCACGTTTTCAGGGAAGCCTATCTACCTCTGGGCTTTTGACGTGACATCCACCAACATCGCGTTGGCGACCCAGCATGGTATATTTTACTCAACCAACGCGAATTGGCGTTTTCCCTCTGACCCCGGAACGACAGCTCTAGATTTGGCCGACCTGACAGATGGTAGTTACAGCAACCTGTTGTCGGGTGCTAGGATTGTTGTCGGGGGATTCGGAGTGGGCACATCGGATGTGTATGAAAATGTTCCCCTCTTCAACCTCGCGGCAATCCCCGAGCCCAGCACGTATCTGATGCTTGGCCTCGGCCTCGGCGTGATCGCGGTTGCGCGTCGGCGGAAGAGCTGAGCCCGGTTTCCCTCCCTTGAACACGGCCCGGTCGGCCTCGACCGGGCCGTTTCGTTTTGCGCTCCAGCCCGGCCTGGAAGAGAGCGATGCCGAAAGCTGGATCAGGCTCGAGGAGTGCGCTTTTTGGAGTGCGGCGGGAAGGCCGAAGGCCGCCACACAGCTTTGGCGCGGGACGAGGGGGGGGGAGGCGCCGGGGGCGCGGGAGTTGGGAGTTGGGAGTTGGGAGTGGTGTCTGTTCTGGCCCTCGACTCTCGACCCTCGACCCTCGACTCACGTGAACGGGAGGCGGCGAGAAAAGTGCGCAAGGGATTGGGTGCGGGAGATCGACCGCTGTCCTCGGGCTCAGCGCTTGAAAGCGGTGTCGCAGCTCTCGCTCTGCCACAGCAGTCCAAAGGGCACATTGCGCCACACCTCTTTGGCGCGGAGGTCGGGACGCCATCCACGGGCACCGTCTCCCGTCTCCCGTCTCCCGTCCCCGTGCGCGCAGTCAACGGAACGCAACGGGATTGGGAAGGGGGGTATCGCAGTAGAGGCAGGTCTTGCGGCGGTTGGAGGCCTGCCGGCCACACTTGGGACAGGCCACCACGTGCGGCGTGATGCGCCCATCCCTGGACCCGTCGCGGGTGTCGATCTGTTCCATGCGCGCGAGAATCTCGGCGTCGGACGGGCCGCCGCGTTCGCGGAGAAGTTCGAGCATGGCCTGGCAGCCGAGCGCCAGCTTCTCGCAACGGCGCTCAAGGTTCGAGACGCGCTCGGCAACGGCGTCCGCGCGGCTGCGCGCGCCCGCGGCGGCGGCGCCGGCTTCCTGAATCTGGCCGGATTGGTGGATGTCGAAAAGCAGATCAAGCATTGGGCGTCCGAGAGAATCTTGGCAGAGTGGAATGGGCCGTTCAAGCCTTCAAGCCTTCACACGGCGCCTGTTGCTCGCGAAATGTGTGGCGCTTCTTTGACCGCGCGAACCTGGCTGCGCTTTCAAAAGGTGTGGCACAGTTTCGGTGCGGTGGGTGGTTGGTTTGGACTGGTCCGTCCCGGCAAAGCGCTTCGTGCCCCTGTCCCCCCTCCGTGAGCCCCGTGTGCTCCGTGAGAGACGCCGTCTTTCCCGTCCAGCGCGGTCAACTGGCTGGGCTGTGGGGCGGAATATTGACCGGCCCGGCTCTTCGGGCTACCGTTTGGCGCAGTGACAGCTTCCATGGAATTGGACATGAAGCAGCGGCTTGCGCGCCTCTCTGAGCGGGAGCGCCGGGCCATGTCGGCTTATCTCCTGCGTTTGAAGCATCACTCAAAGAGGGGGCGTGGGGAGATCCAGCGGCTCATGCGCGAGATGGATTCCGGGAGCAAGACCCGCCTTTCGAAACTCGCGGCAGATTTGGGTTGTGGCTAGCCGATACGCCTACGAGCCCGTGCTTTCGTCCAAGGCCGCCGCCTTCCTTGTGGGGCTTCCCAAGCGGCGGCAGCGGGCCTTGGTTGAGTTGCTCTTCCAATTGGCCAACGACCCCTTTCAGATCGGTGACTATGCCGAGAATGAAGGCACAGGCAGGGAAGTTCGGTTCATTCTTGTCGGCGATTTTGTCATCGCGTTCTGGGCTGACCATCCGGTCAAAGAACTCAGGATCGTCGATGTCGAGGAAGTGTGAACGCAACAGCGCGTCGCGTCCCCTGTCCCCGTTCCCCCTCCGTGAGCCCCGTGTGCTCCGTGAGAGATTTCCCCCTTTCAGCCCGGTGGCCAGCCGAGAGGGCGCCCTCCCAGGATGTGGATGTGGAGATGGGCGACGCTCTCGCCGCCGTCCGGGCCATTGTTGATCACAAGCCGGTAACCGGTCTTCGCGAGGCCAAGTTCGCGGGCCACACGCCGCGCGGCGCCCAGGAGCCTCCCAAGCAACGCGTCATCCTCCGGGGAGGTTGCGTCGATCCGATCCAGAGGTTTCTTGGGGATCACGAGAACGTGGACGGGCGCCTGCGGATGGATGTCGCGGAAGGCAAGGATTTCGGCGTCTTCGTACACCGTGTCGCAAGGGATTTCCTTCCGCGCGATTTTTCCGAATATTGTGTCGGCCATGGGGATAAAGGGTTTGTGCGCGCGGGTTGTGGGTCAGGTGACCAGGAGTGGGACTGTGGCGGCCTCGCGCGCGCCGGCGACAGTGTCCTGGATGTGGCGGACGACCTCCTGTTCGAGTTCGACGCAGCGCCGCCGCCAGCTAAGGCGTCCGGCGAGGGATTTGACCGCGGGCTTGATTCCGTAACAGACGATGCCGCTGACCTCGTTTTTGAGGGCGTCCTCGAGCCTGCCGCGGAGCGCGTCAAAGAAGGCGAGTTCGAAACCGGCGCCGGCCTGTTCGGCGAGCCAGGGCAGCGAAATCGAGACGCGGGGCGGAAGGATTTTGAAACGGCTGGCCACATCGCCGGCGCCGACGCGCTCCAGGACGAGCCGCACCAGTTCGCCCAGCTCGGTGCTTTGGACAAGGGGCGCCTGGGCGTCTTCGCGCAGGTAGCGGACCACGGCGCGGCAGACCTGTTCGGACCACCACATGGAATGGCCGGCGGGCGCGGCGGCGCGGTGGATGCTGTCGAGGAGCCAGCCCGGATCGAACGGCGCCACGCGCCGCCCTCCGAAGTCCACCATGGGAATCAAGTTCAATGGCGCGATCACGGCCCCTCCTTGCGCATGCTGCGGATTTCCTGCTCGAATTCGTCGAGGTCTTTGAACCTCCGGTACACCGACGCGAAACGGACATACGCGACCTCGTCCAGCTCGCGCAGCCGGGCCATGACCTTTTCCCCGATGGCCCGGGTCGGAATCTCGTGTTCGTATTCGTGTTCCAGCTCGGCGAGGATTTGCAGCGCCGTGGCTTCGAGTTTTTCCCGGCTGACGGGCCGTTTCTCGCACGCCTTTTCGAGCCCGGCGAAAAGCTTCAGCCGGTCGAACGGCTCGTAACGCCCGTCGGACTTGATGACCCGCAGGTGCTGTTCTTCGATGGATTCGTAGGTGGTGAAACGGGTCCCGCAGGCGAGACACTCCCGGCGTCGGCGAATGCTTGTCCCTTCCTTCGACATCCGGCTGTCAACCACCTTGTCCTCCATCGTCCCGCACTTGGGGCACTTCATATTTCAGTTGCCAAAGTCCACCACGATTGAACCACTACTAATGGTGGACACGGCCCTTGTTGGATATGTAGGCCACAATCCCTTGTGTGTCAACATCGTTTCGCAATCCCTGCGGTTCAGACAGTGGGGAGGCGGGGAGGCTGGCTGGGCCTGGGCGGGCG
>CAYSZK010000009.1:29984-64127 GCA_964435495.1 uncultured Verrucomicrobiales bacterium | reverse complement strand
TTCCGGTGACGCCGGAACTGGAGTGCCCCGCACCGTCCGGGGCGCTCCCGACCACCGCAAACCACAGCCCGGCCAAGGAACGCCTCGCTGCGCCCCCGACTTTTGGGCTTGCGGCAACGGCGCCTTCCGCTTCAATCCCGCAAATAGGCCGCAGTCGCAGAAAAGTACGACTGCTGTCTAATACATGTTCGGCAAAAACATGAAAAAGCCCTTCGATTTCTTGATATCACGCGAGGCTATCGGCCTTGCAGACTACCTGGCACTGATAAAGGCAGTGGGATGGTCTCGATTTGTGAGGCCGGAGTCAGTTCCCACTGCCCTGAAGAATACGTTGTTTTCTGTCGTTGCACGCCATCAGGATAAAGTCATCGGGGCAGGGCGGATTGTGGGTGACGGGGCCATATTTTTCTACATTCAAGATGTTATGGTGCTGAAAGAGCACAGGAGGAGGGGCGTGGGCCGAGCAATAATGAATGAATTATGTCGGTATCTGGAAAACGAAACCCCAGGCCACTCATATGTAGGGCTATTTACGCATCCCACAAAACGTGGGTTTTACGAGAAGTGGGGATTTGATGGCCCGAAGGTTTCTCTCGTCGGAATGTATAAAGGAACAAAGAAGAAGCCGAACAAGGCGGTCCACCCAACGGTTGCCCGCGCCACGCTTCCTGCTGACTCGCTCCGCTCGTTGGGCGGGAAGCGCGCCACGGGCGGCCGTGGGTGACCTTGGATGTTGCCGATAAGGGACAATGGAACATATGAAAATGACACACACAAGACTCCTGGTATCCGATTTCAAAAGTTGCTTCCTGTTCTACCGCGGCATGATGGAGTTTCCTGTGAAATGGGTGCAGCGAAGCCGGAGCGGAGCGGAGGCTTTGACCGCACCCATGGTTGAACAAGCCCGGTGATTCCGGAAGGCGGGCTTATGCGTTTTGTGTTTGGCCGCGGGCGGCTGACTGATTCCTCGACTTTCGATGCCGGCAATGTAGTTTCGCGGCATGGAAGGTCATTGGCTCACGGACAAGGAAGAGGAGATGTTGGCGCGGCGGCTGGGGTTTGGCCGGCCGCCGTTCCGTTTGGACTACGAAAATTTCCGGACGGACTTCGGGATCGGGGTGATTGGGCTGCACTGGGTGATGCAGATTCTGCATCTTCCTGCGTACCGTGCGGCGCGATTCCGGGTGGAGGCGGCGTGCGAGACGGACGAGGCGAAGACGGCGGCGTTTCTGGCGAAGGGCATGCCGGTGGGGCCGGTGGGGAAGGACTTTCGGGAGTTGATCCGGCGGGACGGGGTGGAGGTGATTGATTGCTGCTTTGGCCATCGGGCGGACCGGCAGCACAAGCGGATGGAGGTGGTGGAGGCGGCGGCGGCGGCGGGGAAACCGTTGGTGATTCACAAGCCCGTGGCGGTGTCGCTGGCGTTGGCGGAGCGGATGGCGGCGGTGGCGGAGCAGGCGGGAATACGGCTGTGCGTGAACCAGAACTGCCGTTACAACCCGGCGAACTATTCCATCAAACAACTGCTGTCGCCGGAGCGGCTGGGGCGGCCGCGGGTGATCGAGCTGCGGCATTACTGGGTGGGGGCGCGGGACCGGGGTTTGGCGCGGGGTTTGCCGGCGTGGCTGAACCACACGGTGCATCACGCGGACCTGATCCGGTGGTGGACGGGTTCGGCGTGCGTGTCGGTGTATGCGCGTGCGGACAGCCGGGCGACGGTGGCGGTGTACGAATTTGCGGACGGCACGGTGGCGTACCATCACGAGAACCATTCGGGGGCGAACCTGCACGAAACGAAAATCCGGGTGATGGCGGAGAAGGGATTTCTGGAGGCGGGACACAATTGGAACTGGCATGTGCCGTCGGCGCGGGGTCTGGATTTTGTGACGGTCCACAACGATCCGAAGGGTGAGCCGGTGGCGCTGCCGTTGCCGGAGCACGTGTATGAGCCGTGGTGGTCGGACATCAACCCGTTCCTGCCGCGGTCGGGGCCGTATTACGATTTGGCGGCGCCTGTGGCGGGGATGATGGGGAGCATGGGATCGATGATGCGCGGGGTGGCGGAGGGGACGGAACCGGACAACGCGATCCGGTTTGGGATCGAGGCGTTGCGGATGCATCTGGCGGCGGAGCTCTCGATCCGGACAGGGCGCGCGGAGGATCCTCGGAGCATTCCGGCGGATGCTACGGCGGAGGCGGCTTAGAAGCGGAACTGGGGCGGGCGGCCATCGGAAAGCATTAATCCTCCACAAGGTTGAGCAAGCGGACGAGCGCGGCCTTGATCAGCGCGAGTTCTTGTTGGGTGACGGCGCCCAAGCGGCTCTGCAAGCGGGCAAGCGGAACGGGCTGGCACTGTTGCAGGTGGAAAGCCCCTTCTTTCAAGAACGGCTTCGGGAGGCGGAATTCCCAACGATTTCCCCGCAGGGACGTCGTGTGCGGGATCACCATCACCAGCGCCAAATCTTCCTCTTGGGGGTGGCTGCCAAGAATCAAGGCGGGACGCACTTTGGCGGCGAGGCCAAAGTCGATCCGCCAGACTTCACCGGGGCGCGTCGGCGCCATCCTCCTCCTCGATGCCATCCAGCATTCGGAACCGTTCGATGGCCAACTCGTCGCACATCGCCACGGCCACGATGTCCGGCTCCGCCCCGATCAGCGAACGCATGACATCAAGCCTGTCCGCGGGGGAAAGGCGGGGCAACTCCTCGATAATCTCGATCTTGCTCATAGTGGCGCCATGATTCTTTTCCACCATACGATTGACCCCGGAATACGCAAGCGCGGGATGCGCTCCGGCGGCGCGGTTCCGGGTGGATGCGGCGTTCGAGATCGGCGAAGCGAAGGGCGGCGACGTTCCTGGCGAAGGGCTTGCCTTTGGGCGCGCTCCGGTTCAAAAACACTCAGATATGCCCGCGCCAGCTTGTTTGCCGTCGCAACTTTTTTACTCCGCCGGAGAACCTGTCTGGATGGCGCCGGAGGTGTTCCGGATTGGGAAGTTGCCGCCGCGCGCGACGTTCCGGCATTATCCGGACGCGGCGCTGGCGCAGGAGGGTGCGCGCGAGCGGTCGGGATGGTTTCTGAGCCTTGACGGGGAATGGCAGTTTCGGCTGGAGAAGCGGCCCGAGGACGCGGCGGCGTTTTTGGACGAGGAACAGCGGGCGCGGTCGGGAATGGCGGGTGCGTCGGCGGGGGCGGCGGACGGGTGGGGGGCGATGCCGGTGCCTGGGAGCTGGCAGATGCACCGGACCGACGATTTGCCGCACTACACCAACGTGCCGATGCCTTTTCCGGAGGCGCCGCCGGAGGTGCCGGCGGCCAACCCGACCGGGATTTACCGGCGGACACTGGCGATTCCGAAGGAATGGGAGGGGCGGCGGGTGGTGCTGCATTTTGGGGGGGCGGACAACACCTTGCTGGTGTATTGGGACGGGAAGCCGGTGGGGCTTTCCAAGGATTCGCGGACGCCGGCGGAGTTTGACGTGACGGGGCTGGTCCGGGCGGGCGGGACGCACGAGTTGACGGCGGTGGTGATCAAGTGGTCGGACGCGAGTTTTGTGGAGGACCAGGACCACTGGTGGCTGTCGGGGCTGCACCGGGAGGTGTTTCTGGAGGCGATGCCGGCGTTGCATCTGGCGGATCTGGAGGTGCGGGCGGGGCTGGCGGAGGATGGGAAGACCGGAACGCTCGAAGTGCTGGCCTGGACGGGGATAACGGGTGGCGCGGCACGGGAGGGGGCGGTGGTGGAGGTGTCGCTGTGGCGCGGCGGCAAGCCGGTGTGGAAGGCGCCGCTGCAAGGCGAGGTCGGGGCGCGAAGGTCCGGGCAGCATGCCCGCGTGTATGGGCAGGCATCGGTGCGTGCCACGGTGAAGGGTGTGCGGCGATGGACGGCGGAGGACCCGGTGCTGTACCGGGTGGTGGTGGTGGTGCGGGGCGGGGACGGGGCGTGCGACGCGACGGCGGTGGACGCGGGGTTTCGGCGTGTGGAGGTGCGGGGGGGCAACTTGCTGGTCAATGGCAAGGCGGTGTTGATCGCGGGCATGAACCGGCACGACCACCACGACCGGCTGGGCAAGGCGGTGCCGCGGGAGGCGCTGGAGATGGACGCGCGGCGGATGAAACAGTTCAATGTGAACGCGGTGCGGACGTCGCATTATCCGAACGACCCCTACTGGCTGGAGCTTTGCGACCGGTACGGGTTGTACGTGATTGACGAGGCGAACATCGAGGCGCACGCGTTTGTGCACGAGGTCTGCCGGGACGCGCGGTACCGCGGGGCGTTCCTGGACCGTGTGGCCAACATGGTGGCGCGGGACAGGAACCATCCCTGCGTGATCGCGTGGTCGCTGGGCAACGAATCGGGGTACGGCCCGAACCACGACGCGGCGGCGGGGTGGGTGCGTGCTGCCGATCCGTCGCGGGTGCTGCATTATGAAGGGGCGATTTCGCGCTGGCTGGGGGAGGGCTGGGAGGGCGGCCGCAGGGCGACGGATATTGTCTGCCCGATGTACGCGGGGATCGCGGAGATCGAGGCGTACGCCAAGGACAAGCGGGCGGACCGTCCCTTGATCTTGTGCGAGTTTTCCCACGCGATGGGCAACAGCAACGGGAGCCTGGCGGACTATTTCGCCGCGTTCGAGAGGCACCGGCTGTTGCAGGGCGGGTTCGTGTGGGAGTGGATAGACCACGGGATTGTGCGGCGGGACGAAGCGGGCCGGAAATGGTGGGTGTATGGCGGGGATTTTGGGGATGAACCAAACGACGCGAATTTTGTGTGCGACGGAATGGTCTGGCCGGACCGGCGCCCGCATCCGGGGCTCTATGAGTTCAAGCATCTGGCGCAGCCGGTGCGCGTGCGCGCGGGCTCGAGGCCCGGACGGGTGACGGTGGTGAACCGGCGCCGGTTTTCGGGGTTGGAAGACCTCAAGGGGCATTGGGAAATGAAGGCGGGCGACCGCGTCCTGCGGCGCGGGGCGATGCCGGCGCTGAAGCTGGGGCCCGGAGAATCGCGGGAGATTGCGTTGCCGCTGAAGGCGGCGCGTGGGGAGCCGGGGGAGGAGGTGTTTCTGGATTTCACGTGGGTGACGGTGAAGGCCGCGGAGTGGGCGCCGGCGGGGCATCTGGTGGCGTGGGACCAGGTGGCGCTGCCGGCGGCGCGGAAGCGGCGGGTTCAGCGCAAGGCGGTGGCCGCGGCGGAGGGCGAACCGTGGGCGGTGGAGAATGGGCGGAAGATGGTGACGGCGGTCCGGGGCGGGACGCGGGCGGTGTTTGATTTGGAGGTGGGGCGGATGGTCTCTTTTGCCGTGGACGGCGCGGAAGCGCTGGTGGCGGGGCCGACGTTGAACGCGTGGCGCGCGCCGACGGACAATGACGGCATCCGGTTGTGGCAGGGCCAGGAGAACAAGCCATTGGGGCGGTGGCGGAATTTGAAGCTGGACAGGATGCAATTGCGTTTGCGCTCGGCGCGTATGCTGGAGGGGCGTGGCGGCGTGGCGGGCGTGGAGTTGGAGCATGAGGCGTCCGGGCGGGAGGTGTGGGGGGACTTGCGCCATCGCCATCGGTACGTCTGGCTTCCCGACGGGCGGTTGCGGGTGGAGAACGAGTTTTGGGTTGCGAAAGAGCTGGCGGACCTTCCGCGGTTGGGGGTGCGGATGGTTCTCGGGCCGGGCTGGGAGAACTTGCGGTGGTTTGGGCGCGGTCCGTGGGAGAACTACCCGGACCGCAAGGCGTCGGCGCTGGTGGACGTGTTTCGGAGCACTGTCCGGGACCAGTACGTTCCCTACATTTTGCCGCAGGAGCACGGGCTCAAATGCGATGTTCGGTGGATGGAGTTGGGGCGCGAGGCGGGGGGCGTGGTGCGGTTTACGGGAACGCCGATGTTCCAGTTTTCCGCGAGCCATCTTGCGGCGGAGGATTTGGAGGAGGCCCGGCACACGTGTGATTTGAAGCCGCGGGCGGCGACGATCTTGTGCGTGGACGCGGCGCACCGGGGGCTTGGAACGGCGAGCTGCGGGCCGGACACGCTGGAGCGGTACCGCATTCCGGCGGGGCGGCACAAGCTGGTGTTCACCATCGGGGACGGGACACCGGGCGCCAACGGCGGTTGAGAAGGTTGCGGTGGGCCGGTGGGGGGAATGGGCGGTCGCGGAAAGCGGGGACGGAACGCGGGGGCGCGGATGGCCTGGGTTCCGGATTGGGGTCACCAGATTCGTGACGCGCCAAGACGGCTGAGCGAATGGTCGGGCGAGAGGACAACGCGTCCGGTTTCCATGGCGTGCGCGGCGAGAAGCCTGTCGAATGGGTCGTCATGCCCGTGGGGGAGCGTGCCGGACCTATAGAGCACGGATTCCTGGAGCGGCAAGTCGTCGAGTTGGAAGAAGGAGCGCCGGGTGGGAATCCATCGTTCGGGCGGTTCTGGGAGGGGCAGCTTTCCCGCGCGATGCTTCAAGACGATTTCGAGAATGGTTGCGTGGCTCAACCCGAGGGGAATGGATGGGTCATCGATGACTTGCCGGGCGGCGTCCGAAATGCGTCCGGGCTCCAAGGCAAGCCAGAGAAACGCGCAGGTATCGAGGAGGGCTTGCATCAAAGGCCCCAGGCTTCCAGCTCATGGCGTTCCAAGGGCTTGAAGGCATCATCGGGGATGGGAGCGGGCGTGTCCATGGTTTGGCCGACCTTGGGCCGCAGTTTCCCGGTTTCCCGGAACGGGACGAGCATGGCAAGGGGGCGGCGCCCGCGCGTGATGACGATGGTCGCGCCCTTGCTCACTTCATCCAGGTAGCGGGACAAGTTTGTCTTGGCGTCATTTGTGGCGATCGTCTTCATCAGAACAGACTGGCCAATATGGTTGACCAAGTCAACTAAAGATGTGCCGTCAAGGTGTGGGGATCGGGGGGAATTGGCCCGTGGGGAAGCAATCGCCTGTGTCCCGCATCCAGGTGTCCAGGCGCGCGGCGATGGCTGCCTTGACCTCCGCATAGGCCGGGTCGGCGGTGCGGTTGCAGGCTTCCATGGGGTCGAGGTAAAGGTCGAACAACTCCTCCCGCCCCAGCGGGCGGTCATACCAGCCGAACGATTCCATCAACGGCGTGGGCGGGCCGTCATGGCGCATGCGCGGGCCGTCGGGGAAATGGCGGCGGACAAGCTTGTGGCGTTCTGTGCGGACGGCGCGGAGCGGTTCGAGAAGGCCGTGGTAGGTTTGTTCGGTGAAGACCGCGTCGTGCAGGGCGGGGATTTCGCCCCGGACCAAGGGGAGGAGGCTGCGGCCTTCGAGGGGATGGCCGGCCTTGGTTTCGAGCAGGTCGCAGAGTGTGGGAAAGAGGTCAAGGTGGGAGACGAGCGGTTCGAGGACCCGCCCGCCAGTGAAGGCGGCGGCCTTCGGGTGGCCGGCCGGGCCGCGAATGATGAGCATGACGCCTGTGCCCTGATCGGAGAGCGTTTTCTTGCCGCCGGGGAATTCGGTGCCGTGGTCGGTGGTGACGATGACCAGCGTGTCTTCGTCGAGTCCGGCGTGGCGCAGCGCGTAGAGCACGCGGCCCATGTATTCGTCCATGATGCGGACCCCTTCGCGGTAGCTTTCCATGTCGCGGCGGATTTCGGGGAGATCGGGCAGCCATGGGAGCGGCGCGGTGTAACGGGCGTCAAGTTTCGCGGGGTCGTAGTGGCGGGTTTTGGTGAAACGGTCGCTGGCGCCGTGGAGATTCATTTCCGGGCGTTTAAGATTGTCGCGGTGGGGCTCGTCGATGCCGACGGACAGGAAGAACGGGCGCGTGCCCGGGCCTTTGGGACGGGTGGCAAGGAAGGCCTCGACCTTGGCGATGGTTTCCGGATAACACTCGCCGGGTTTGGGCCTGGCGGGGGGCTCGTTTTCGAGGATGCGATGGTAGCCGATGCAGGAGAAGTCCCTGTGGGGCGCTTCGTGCTGGACGCCGGCGAGGACGGTTTCGTAGCCCCATCGATTCAAGTGTTGGACCAGGTGTTTGCGGTAATCGTCGATGAGCCATCCATGGCCGCCGGGGAGGCCGAACATTCCGATCTGGTGGGGGAACTGGCCGGTTAGCATGGCGGCGCGGCTGGGGCCGCAGGTTGGCGCGGTGCAGAAGGCCTTCCGGAACAGGACCCCCTGGCGGGCGAAGTCCATCAGGTGCGGCGTTTCGACCGGGTATCCGTAGGGTTGGACGATGCGTCCGGCGTCGTGGGCGTGGAGCAGGAGGATGTTCATGACGGGGATTACCCTAGGTGGCGGGCGCGGGCAAGGCATCTTACCGCCCGGCGAGCCTGGAGGCGGGACGCGGGCGCATGGCCGGGCCTGGCGCGGGTTCGGGGAGCGGGGTGGATGGCGGCGGATTTGGCTTCGGAATTTGGGGTGGGCCGGTGTACAAGACCGGGATGAACGGCGGCGTGTGGATCGACGGACTGGTGGTGCTGGCGTACTTCGCGGGGATTGTGGGGATCGGGCTTTACGCGGGGCGGCGGAGCGGGAGCCTTACGGAGTACGCGCTGGGCGGTCGATCGATTCCGTGGTGGGCGGTGCTGGCGTCGATCATCGCGGCGGAGACCAGCGCGGCGACATTTTTGGGGACGCCGGCGGAAGGGTTCAAGACGCGGGGGTTTGTCTATGGGCAACTGGTGATAGGAACGATCCTGGCCCGCGTCGTGATTGCGTTCACGTTCATCGAGCCGTACTACCGCTACAAGGTCCAGAGCATCTACGAATTCCTGGCGGTGCGGTTTGGGGACAAGACGCGCAACCTTGCCAGCGGCATATTTCTGGTGACGCGGGTCCTGGGAATCGGGGTGCGGCTCTATTTGGGCGGGGTGATCCTGGTGGTGATCTGGCGGTATTTGTTGCCGGAGACGCCGGTGAACCTGTGGACCTATTTCTGGGGCATTGTCTGGGTGACGGGGATCACGACCCTCTACACCGTGGCGGGCGGGATCAAGGCGGTGGTGTGGACAGACTTGATCCAAGCCTGCCTGATGATCGGGTCGATGCTCGCGGCGGTGGGAATGCTGCTGGCGCAGATTCCGGGCGGCTTGGCGGCCGTCGAACAGGCGCTCGGCGGTTGGGACAAGGTCGCGGTGTTCCAGAGCGGGTTTCCGGCGGACGCGCCCAATTGGGGCGCGGCGTGGAAGGCGATGCTGGAGGAACCGTACACCCTGTTCGCGGCGTTTCTGGGATCGACTTTTTTTACGATGGCGACGCATGGGACCGACCAGGACATGGTGCAGCGGATGCTGACGGCGCAGGACCATCACCGGGCGCGGCGTTCGTTGATCCTGAGCGGGCTGGCGGATGTGCCGATTGTGGTGGCGTTCCTGAGCATTGGGATACTGCTCTGGGTGTATTACCAGCAGGCGCCCGACCCGCTGCTTCCCCGGGTGGACGGGCAGGTGGTGGCGAACGAGGTGTTCGCGCATTATATCGTGCACGAAATGCCCGTGGGCTTGCGGGGGCTCATTGTGGCGGGCGTGTTCGCGACGATGATGGGTTCGACATCGGCCGCCTTGAACGCGCTGGCGACCAGTTTCACCAAGGATTTTTACGTGCCGTACTTCGCCAAAGGCGCGGACGACCGGCGCGCGGTGGTCGTGGCGCGGGTTTCGACGGCGGTGTTTGGGGTGTTGATGGTTGGCGTGGCGACTCTGGCGGCCTACGCCGTCCTGCACGATCCGCGGCTGACGATCATTCCCATTGCCATCGGCATCCTCGGCTACACCTACGGCGCGTTGCTGGGGGTTTTTCTGGTCGGAATGCTGACGCGGCGCCGGGGTTCGGACTGGGGCAATGTGGCGGCCATGCTGTGCGGCATCGCCGCGGTGCTGGTGCTATGCAAGGTGGAGGTTCCAGGAATGAACCTGGCCGCGCTTCTGGCCGGGGAGAAAGACACGGCGCTCAAGCTGGGAGCGTGCCTGCCGGGATGGTGGCCGAAGATCGCCTGGCCCTGGTACGTGCTCGTGGGCTCGTTGGTTACAACCGCGGTGGCCGTCCTGTTTCCAACAAGCCCGGGCCGGGTCGCAGCGGCGGAGGCCGCGGGCCGCGAAACCCCATGAAATGCCGCGGAGTCTGGCGGCGCGCCCCGGCGAGCCGCTTTACTCCAGTCCGAGGGCTTTGACCTGGTCTTCGTCCAGGCCGAGGTAATGGCCGAGTTCGTGGAGCAGGGTGATCCGGGTTTCCTCGTCGAACCGGCGCCAGTCGCCGCCGGCTTCGTCCCAGAGATTGTCGAGGAACAGCGTGATTCGGGGCGATTCCGGGTGGGAGGCGGGTTCGGGTTCAAGGCGGGAGCTGCCCTCGAAAAGCCCCAGCAGCGTGGGATCGACGCCGTCCTCCTCCATCGCGGGATCGGGGACGGGCATGAAGGTGACGGCGCACTCGCGGGCGGCTTCGCGCAGATCGGGCGGCAGCGCGGCCATGACGCGGTCGGCGGCCCGGGCGGCGCGCCTTTCGAGCTGGGGGATGGGCGGCCAGTCCTCCGCGTCCATGGGCGTCAGAACTGGATGATGACAGGCGCTTCCGGAAGGCCGTCGAGGGCAAACTCGCAATAGACGGACTTTTCGACGCGCCGGTGGGTGAAGGGCACGGGCTTGCCGCCCTGGGAAACGCTCCTGGCCCGGGCGCCCGCGGGCAGAAGGCAGGATACGTCGGCGGAGTCGAACCCGCCGGTGATATCCAGGAGGATGCGCTTGCGGCGGCGGTCGAGGGCGAACCGGTAGGCGGCGTAGCCGCGGCTGGCGGGGTAATGGAGCGTGCAGGCGGCGTTGGCGGCTTCCGTCGCGGCCCAGCGCGGGGCGATGCGGGCGCGCTGGAAGGCGCGCGACGGGTCGGTGATGCCGGCGAGGCCTTCGGCCACCGCGTAATAACAGCTGGACTGAGCCCAGTTGGCGGGGGCGCCGTAACTGCGGATGCCGAGGTCAAATTCGGCTTTGGCGGTGGAAAGGCTGGCGGCGCAGACCATGACCATGGCGCCGCTGGTTGCCGTGAGCCGGATCGCGCGGATGGGGCGGTCGGGGTGGGGATTGTCGAGGGCGTGGACATAGACGCCGACGTTGCCGAAGGTGGGATTTTCGCCGCGCCAGCCGATGCGCGCGACATGGAACGGGGGGCGCTCGCCGCCAAGGGGCGCCGGCCCCCACCAATGCCCGATCTCGACGCCGGCGGTGATGTGGGCCCGGTGCTCGGTGCCGTCGTCGTAGAGCAGATCGTAGGTGGCGACGACCCCTTTGCCGCTGGAGCCGGTGGCGTGAAGGAACCAGACGCTCGCGGCTTTGCGCCCGCCGGCGGGGATCTCCGCGGATTCGGGGAGCTTGCGGGCGGGATTGCGGGACAGGCCGATGACGGCGCGTCCGGCGTTGGCGGCGGGCTGGATCACGCGGAACGCGGCGCCGGCGAACGTGCGCGCGCCGGTCGGCAGGTTGCGGAGATCGTTGTCGCCTTCATCGGTCCAGGCCGGGACGCCGCGGGCGGCTTTGTGTTGGAGGCCGCGATTGGCGGCGGCCTGGAGATCGAGCGGGGTGAAACGGCCGGGATTCTTGAATCGATAATTGGGCGGCAGGCGGCGGTAGGCGTCGTTGAGCCATCCGCCGTCGCGTTCGGTGAGGTTCCAGAGGCGGCGGAGAATGTCGGCGCCGTAGGATTCCATGCCGTGTTGGAAGGCGGCGTGGGCGAGTTCGCCGGCGGTGATGGGGGAGACGCAACCGTTCATGTACTCGCCGGCGGGCATGCCGCGCTGGAGATTGGGGACGGGCCATTGGGAAGGGGTGTAGGGCGGGTCCATGGACCACCATTCGGCGAAGCTCGAACCGGCCTGGGCCTTGCGGCGGCGCTGGTACTCTTTGAGGATGCGGACGGCCATTTCGTGGGTGGGCAGGCCGCGGTTGATGGTGTAGCCCATGGAAAGCGAGAGGCGGCGGTCGTCGTCCCCGACGAGGGCCTTGAGGCCGGGCATGGGCTTTTCCGGGACCATGTGGGCGTAGCCGTCCCCCTTGAAAAGGCGGGCGTTGGCGTTCGCGCGGAAGGCCCCGGCGCGCTTTCGGAGCGCCGCGGCGCGGGCGGTGTTCCCCAGGGCTTCGTACATTTCGGCCATCCGCCAGAGGGCGGAATAACAGCCGGAATTGTCGGAGTGAAGATGGAACCACGGCCCGTTCTTTGGGGCGAGCCGGTGGTCGCCCGTGTAGAAGTGGGGATTGGTGAAGTCCCAGGAGTCCATGGTGTAGGCGCGTTTGACGAGGCCGTTGCGCGCGCTCCAGCGGAGGGGGTCGCGGGTCATGTAGGCGAGCGCCTTCTCCGCGGCGGGCATGCGCGCGGCAAGCCACGCGTCGTCGCCGCTGGCTTTCCAGGCGTGGTACAAGCCTTCGATGGCGAGATACTCGACATCGGCCTCGCAGGGGATGCGGCGGAGGACCCATTTCCGGTCCTCCTCGTAGGCGTGGAAGCCCGTGCCGAGCGCTTCGCCGAAGACGGTGGGTTGCGGGGCGGCGGGGTTGGCGTGGACATCGTCCCAGATCATGCCGTTGGGCTGTTGGCGGTCCCAGAAGAACTCGGCGCCGCTTTTGACGTCGGGAACGTGGTATTTATGGGATTTAAGGACATGGACATGGTCGCGGAACCAGCAGACGAGCAGCTCGTAAAGGCGTCCGCTGATGATGTGGGAGCGGCGTTCCGAGAGGTAGGACATCAGATTCCGGAGGCGTGTGGCAAGGCGGGCGTAGATGCCGCGGTCGCAATCGATGCCGGTTTGGGTGTCCACTTGGAAACGGGCTTCGGGCTCGCCGCCGGCGAAGACCGTGTGGCAGCCGAGGGCGCCGCGGACGGTGAAAGCGAAGGGCTTGCCGGCGCGCGCCGTGCCGCGGGCATACGGGCGGAGGCGCGCGTCGGCGACGATGATTTCGACGGGAGTCTTGGAGGCTGTTTCGGCGCGGCCCGTTTCGAAGGGGGACCAGGCGGAGGTTCGGGAATGCTTTTTGATGAGGCGGAGGTTCATGGGGCTGGCGATGGGGAGCATGGGGGGAGGAGATCGAAGAGGGAAGATCGAAAAAATGGGGGTGGGCATCACGGGGTAATCGCAAACCCGCCCAGGGTGGCTGGCCGCGCCATGCCGGCAGCGTGGAGGGGCGCTTTCTAATCCCCAAATCGGCGGCGGCTTCTGCGCTACCGCCCGAGCGCGGCGGCGAAGAGGGCCTCAATGTTTTCCGGGGGGACGTTGGCCTGGATGTTGTGGACGGGCGCAAAGACGTGGCCGCCTTCGAGCGGGCGAAAGATTTCGAGGTTCGCCCGAACCTCGTCCGCGACCGCCGCGGGCGCGCCGCGGGTCAGGGTGCCCTGGCAGTCGCAGGAGGCGCCCCAGAACACGACGCGGCCGCCGAACTCCGCCTTCAGGCGCGCGGCGCCCATGCCGGACGCGGTGAGCTGGACTGGGTTGAGGATGTCCACGCCCATTTCGAGAATGGACGGGAGGAGCGGGAAGATGGCGCCGTCGGAGTGGAGCATGACCTTCCACGGGGTGTGGGCGTGAACCCAGTCCAGGCCCTGTTTGTAGGCGGGAAGGAGCAGGTCGCGGAACATTTCCGTGGAAAGGAACGGGGCGTTCTGGGCGCCAAAATCGTCGCAGATTTGGAGGATATGCACGCGCTCTCCGACGGCGGCGTGGAACGCCTTGAGATTGTCGATCCATGCGTCAACCAGGAGTGTGTAAAGGGCGCGGACATATTCGGGTTCGGAGGCGAAGGTGATCATCCAGGCCTCGAAATCGCCCTGGCCGATGCCGTTGAAAAGCTCGTAGGGCGGGCCCAAGGCGGCGATGACCGCCTTGTCGGTGTTTTCGTGGAGCGCCGCGGCCTCGCGCGCGAAATGGTCGAGGTCCGCCTGGGCAAGGCGCGGCGGGCGCCATGTGTCGAGGTCGGGATGCAGGGCGCCGGGGTACTTCTCGAAGCGGTCAAAGTAAAAACCGCCGGACGGCATGCGCGCGATCCCTTCGCCGCCACGCCGGAGCACGAGTGAACCGTCCGGTTCGGCCTCGGGATGGAACCCGCCCGGGACGAGGAACGTGTGGGCGCCATGGAAGGTGAACGGTTTCCATTCGCGGTTGGGGATGCCGAAGGCGACGGCGGGGCGGTTCAGGGCGACGCAATCGGCGCCGAAGCGGTTGGCGATTTCCCCATCGATCTCCGCGAGCATTTGGTACGTGTCAAAGACGCGGCAGGGGTGCGTGGTGCCGAGACCGAGATGGCGGCGGATTCGGTCGTAGGCGAACGCGGAGATGCCGGACTGGCGCGTTCCGCCGAAATCGATGGGAACGCGGTCAACGGGCTGATGTCGAATGGCGGCGAGGACGCGCTGGCGGGAGGTCATGGGGATGGTTGCCGGGGGCGGGGAATGGCCCGTGTGGGCGTCAGGGGGCGGGCGCGGATTCTTGGAGGAACCGGAGCGCGTCGCGGGCGGCGGTTTCGGGGTTTCCAAACGCGCCGGTTTCCAGGACGATCCAGCCATCGTAGCCCTGGCGGCGCAGGGCGGCGAGCACCGCGCGGACGGGGACGTCCCCCTGGCCAAAGGGCTTTTGATTGAGCCCGGGGTACTGGCCGGGTTTGCGGGCGGCGGGCGCGGGGCCGGTGAATTCCTTGGCGTGGACCTGGAGGATGCGGCGTCCGAGCCACTCGATTTCCTGGAGCGGGTCGAAGCCGAGCGCCATGCCATTGGCCATGTCCCAGTAGGCGCCCACGGCCGGGGAGCTTACGGCGTCGATGATGCGCGCGACGGCGTCGCCGCGGAGGGCGGATTCGATGCCGAGGCGGACGCCAGCGGCGGCGGCTTCCGGGGCCAGAGTTTGGAGGCTTTCGATCAGGCGGGAGACACCGGGCTCGCCGTCGATTTCGGCGGGGCCGAAGAAGGGGACCAGCAGGATTCCGGCGCCGAGATCGCGGCAGAGGGCGATGCCTTCGCGGACGGCTTCGAGGCCTTCGGCGCGTTCGGCTGCGGCGGGGGAGGCGATGCCGGAGGCGTTGAGGAAGTGCGCGGCGACGGAGGGGATCGCTGTGCCGGCCGCGGCGGCGGCGGCGCGGATGGCGGCGCGGGATTCGGGGGCAAGGGGGCCGCCGGGAGCGGCGTCGCTGCGTTGGAACCAATCGAGTTCGACGCCGTCGAAGCCGAGGCGCGCCGCGGTGGGGAACGCGCCATCGAGCGGAACGCCGAGGACGCCGAGGAGGGAACCGTATTTCATGGGGAACGCGTTTCTGTTGGGGGTGGGTTGGTGGTTGGGGAGTGGGGAATCTGGCCGTCGGACACCGTCCAGCCGCCATCGACGGCGAGGATTTGGCCGGTGACGAATTTGGATTCGTCGGAAAGCAGGAAGACCGCGGCCCCGTCCAGGTCGGTCGCGCGGCCAATGCGCCCGCCGTCGAGCGGTTGCTTGGTGCGGATGAAGGAGAGGATGGCGGCGTCGCCGGCGGCGCGGCGGGCCATGGGGGTTTCGACGAGGGCGGGTGCGACGGCGTTGACGCGGATGCCGTGGGTGGCGTAGGCGCTGGCGGCGGCGCGGGTGAGGCCAAGGATGGCGGCCTTGGCGGCGGCGTAGGCGTGGGTGGAGAAAAAGGCCGGGGAAGGGTCGTAAGCGAGGACGGAGGCCATGTTGAGGATGGCGCCGGGGGTATTCGCGTCGAGGAACGCGCGGATGGCGGCGCGGTTGGAGTAAAAGAGCGTGGTGAGATTGAGGTCGAGCGTGGCGCGCCAGCCGTCGTCGGTGATTTCGTGGAGCGGGCCGTCGCCCATGCGGCGGCCGCTGCCGCCGGCGACATGGTAAAGGCCGTGGAACCCGCCGAAGGCGGCGCGGGCAAGGGCGATGGCGCGCGGGGCGGTTTCGGGGTCGGCGGCGTCGGCGGCCAGCGCGCGGGCGTTGGGGCCGAGGCTGCGTTCGGCGTCGGCGGCGGAGGCGGGGTCGCGCCCCACGACGACGGCGCGGCCGCCTTCGCGGAGGAAGGCTGCGGCGGCGGCGCGGCCGAGGCCGGTGGTGCCGCCGACAACGACGAGGACGCGGTCCTGGAGCCTGGGATTGCTCACGACGCCGCCAAGGTGGCCCGAAGCGTGGCCGCGCGCAAAGGCGGAGCGCATCACTTTGGCGGGAAGTGATATGATTCCGGGCGATCCGGTCAGGCGTGGGCGCGGATGACGGCGCCGGCGGCTTTGAGGAGCGGGGGAGTCATTTCGCTGAAGTGGCGGGAGAGGAGGATGCCGTGGGCGCCGCCTTCGAAACAGGCTTCGGTCCATTCGGCGACGAGTTCCGGGGTGTCGGCTTTCTCGCCGCCGGGGATGCCGATGCCGAGGCCGGCGTAGAGCGGTTTTGGGGCGCATCCGCGGACGAGGCGTTTGACCTCGTCGCGGACCCACGCGGCGGGGAAGGCGGTGTGCGTCTGTTCGTCGGTGGCGAGGCGGTCGGCGCCGATGGCGGGGCTGCGGAGGAAGATGGCGGAGAGGAATTCGTGGGCGGTTTGGCGGGGGAGATCGGCGAGGAGCGAGGAATGGATGGCGTTGAGGGCGCCGGAGTAGCGGGTGCCGGAGCAGCCGGGATAGACGGAGGGTTTGACCCAGTCGGCGTATTGGATGACGCGCGCGGGATCGTCGCCGGCGCGCCAGAAGGGTTGGCCGAGGCAGGTGGCGTGCTGGAAATGGAAGCCGACGGTGGCCTTGGGGTTGACGACGCGGACGGCGCCGGCCATGGCGGCGCGGAAGTCGTGGAGGGCGTCCCATTGAAGCTGGTCCCAGGCGAGGATTTCGGGGTGGCGCATGAGCAGGCGCCAGAAGGAGATGAAAAAGCCGTCGGCGGGTTTGGGGGCGCCGGGTGCGAAGAGGTCGAGGAGTTTCTGGTAGCCGGTGGCGGCGCGGTCGGGGTCGATGCCGCGGTCGAGGCCTTTGCGGCGGCAATGGGCGCAAAAGCACCAGGGATTGCGCCCGCCCTGCCAGTCGCCGGGGAAAAAGACGGCGGAGAGGGGGCCGACGCGCTCGTGCATGAACATGATGCCGTCGAGGGCGGGATGTTCGCGGATGAGATCTTCGAGGCTGGTGAGCTGGAAATCGCGCCAGTGGGGGTTGTTGACGCAGGACTGGCGGTTGGTGCGGCCGTAACAATCGACCATGGCGATGGCGGAGTAGCCGGGGTAGTCGTGGTTGTAGCCCCAGGTGTCTTCGCCGGCGCCGAGGATGAGGGAGACGCCGCGTTCGCGGGCGGGATTTTCGAGGCGGTCGATGGCGTCACGGCCCTGGGGATCGAGGTTGGTGACGGGGTGGCGGAGGTGGGAGGCGCCCTGGTAATGGGGGCCGCGGCGGATGCGATTGCCGTGGAAGACCATGAGCGCGGTGAGGGGGACGGCTTCGAGGATTTCGTCGAGGATCTGGGCGGGATCCCGATTGTCGAGGCACTTGGCGTCGAACTGGACGCCTGTAAAACGTTTTCCTGTCGGGGCACCTGGATTTTTCTGTGTGGCAGGCGGTGTCATAAGTTGAAGGTGGGCGGGGCGGGGGTGGGGGTCAAGCGCGATCCGGTGGGGGGAGGTGGGGCGTCGCGGGTTCCCAGGCCCGGCCGTATCCAAACAGGAATGGGGCTGGGGAAGCGGCGTCCCGGCAGATGCCGGGACTCAGCCTTTGATACCGGTGGTGACGATGCCGCGGACGAACGTTTTTTGGGCGAGGAAGAAGAGGAGGATGATGGGGAGGACGACGACGGTGCTGGCGGCCATGAGATAGTGCCATTCGACGCCGCCGTGCTGGCTTTGGAATTCCTGGAGGGCGAGGGCGAGCGTGAACGTTTCGCGGCGGGTGAGGAAGAGGAGGGGTCCGAGGAAGTCGTTCCAGGCCCAGAGAAAATGGAAGAGGGCGACGACGGAGAGGACGGGAACGCTGAGGGGAAGGATGATGCGCCAGAAGATGGACCATTCGGAGCAGCCGTCGATGCGGGCGGCTTCGCTGAGTTCCTCGGGGATGGTGCGGAAGAACTGGCGCATGAGAAAGATGTTGAACGCGGAGCCGAACCAGGCGGGGGCCCAAAGGGGCGTGAGATGGCCGATCCAGCCGAGGCTTTTGTACACGCCGTAGAGCGGGACCATGAGGACGGGGAAGGGGATCATCATGGTCGCCAGGGTGAGGGCGAACAGGAAGTCGCGGCCCGGCCAGCGGAGGCGGGCGAAGCCGTAGGCGGCGAGGGCGTTGGAGAGGACGGCGCCGGCGACGCCGAGGAGGCAGACGCTGACGGTGTTGAGGAGGAAGCGCCAGAAGGGAATGGCGCGTTCGGCGGCGGTAGTGGCGTTGACGATGTCGGCCTTGCGCCCTTCCGCGCCCGCGAACTCGTCGCTCCATCCGCCGCCCATGGCCTGGAGGGCGCGCGGAAAGTTCTCCCAGCGGAAGCGCACACTTTCCCGGGTTGAGCCGTCGGGCAGGGTTTGGGTTTCGGTGGGAATCCAGGTTGGGGGGACGGTCTGGGTTTGGTGGGCGGGTTTGAGGGCGGTGAGGAGCATCCAGAGGAGGGGGAAAGCGAAGACGGCGGAGAGCGTGACAAGGGCGGCGTAGTTGGCGGCGCGGCCTGGGGACATGCGGCGGGCTTGGGGATCAGGCGGCATAGTGGACGCGGCCGGCGGCGAGGCGATTGGCGAGGAGCGTGAGGGAGACGATGATGGCGAAGAGAATCCAGGCGAGGGCGCAGGCGTAGCCCATGCGCAGGTCGTAGAAGGCGGTGGCGAACAGGTAGATCGCGTAGAAAAGCGTGGACCGGGCGGGGGCGCCTTCGATGCCGCCGCTCATGATAAAGGCCTGGGTAAAGACCTGGAGCGCGCCGATGATGCCCATGAGCAGGTTGAAATAGATGACCGGGGAGATCATGGGGACGGTGATATGGCGGAAGCGCGACCAGGGGCCGGCGCCGTCGATGGCGGCGCTTTCGTAGAGCTCGGCGGGGACGCCCTGGAGGCCGGCGAGGAAAATGACCATGGTATTGCCGGCGCCCCAGAGGCTCATGAGGATGAGGGCGGGTTTGGACCAGGCGGGGTCGCCGAGCCACGCGGGCGGGGCGGCGCCGAAGAGGCGGAAGACGGGGCCGAGGGCCCAGTTCAGGAGGCCGTAATCGCCGTTGAACATCCAGAGCCAGAGCATTGAGCTGGCGACGAGGGGAACGATGGCGGGGAGGTAGAAGAGCGTGCGGAAGAGGGCGATGCCGCGGATGCCGGAGTTGAGGAGCAAGGCGAGCGCAAGGGCGACGGCGAGGCCGAGGGGGACGGAGAAGCCGGCGTAGAAGAGCGTGTTGCCGAGGGAAATCCAGAAGACGTCGTCGCGGAGGAGCCCGGCGTAGTTGCCGGGGCCGATCCAGACGGGGCTTTGGAGCACGGAATAATCGCAAAAACTGTAGAAGAGCGACGCGGCGACGGGGTAGGCGGTGAACACCGTGAGGCCAAGAATCCAGAGGGCGCAGAAGGCGAGGCCTTTGAGGTTTTTCATTGGGGCGCGTCTCCATGGCCGCGCGGGGATTGGCGCCGGGCGAGGCTGGCCTGGTGTTGGCGGGCGCGCGCGGCGACGCGTTGCTGGCAGTAGTGCAGGGCCTCTTCGGGGCCGGCCTGGAGGAGGCGGACCTTGTCGAAGGCGATGCTCAGTTCGCGGCTGTATTCCTGCCAAACGCCGGTGGACGGTTCGTGGACGGCGTTTGGGGAGGCGGCGAGTTTGCGGAACAGGGCGACGTGGGGATGGGGGTGGTGATCGGCGAAGAAGGGGCTCCAATGCCGGAGCGGCGAGTTCTTTTCCTGAAGATAACAGAGCAGCTCCATGCCGCGGAGATCGGCGCGGGAACGGGCTTCGGGGTTGTGCTCGCTGGCGTAGCGGATGAAGGCCCAGGCTTCGCGTGGGTGGCGGGCGCCGCGGGGTATGGCGAGGACGTCGGCGCCGGCGACGGTAAACAGATCGGGGCCGCCGGGCGCGGCGGGCCAGGGGGCGACGCCGTAGTCGAGGCCCGGGGCGAAGCGGTTGATATATTGGTTGAGCCAGACGCCCTGGAAGACCATTGCGACTTTGCCGGTGAAAAAGGCGGACTGCGGCGAACCGAACGTTCCGAAGCCGGACGTGAACGACTTGATGGATTCAATCCCGTACCGCTGGGAGTAGCCGGAGACCCAACGGTAGGCGGCAAGATTGCGGGGGTCGGTGGCAACCGTGGGGCGCAGGCCGTCCCAGATCGACCCGCCGAACCAGACGGGGAAGGCCCAGTTCCACCAGCCGGGTTCCTGGGGGAGAAACCCGACGCGGGTGAGGCGTCCGGTGGCGGGGTCTTTGCGGGTGATGCGGTCGGAGAAGGCGTCGAGTTCCTCGACCGTGCGCGGGGGGCGCTCGGGGTCGAGGCCGGCGTCGCGGAAACATTGTTTGTTCCAGTGGAGGGCGGTGGCGGAGGGGGTGGTGGGCAGGCACCAGACCACGCCGTTGTGGCGGCAGATGTCGGCATAGACCGGTTCGTACCGTTCGAGCCACTGGTCCGTATCGATGCCGTCGGCGCGGAGGAAGGCGTCCAGGGGCGTGAGGGCGCCGCGTTCGGCGAAGGAGGCGATGTTGTGCAGCCAGATGCCGGCGATGTCCGGCGGGTCACCGCCCGCGGTGGCGATGATCGTTTTGCGGTCCACTTGGGACACCGACAAGAGATCGACGGCGATACGGTCCTGAGAGGCGTTGAAGGCGTCCACGACGGCGCGCATGGCGTCGGCTTCGCGGCCGGTCCATTTTTCCCAATAGACAACGCGGACGGGACCGGATTTGTGGGGCGCGCAGGCGGCGGCGAAAAGGGCGGCGGGAAGGATGAGGGTGGAGAGCAAGCGTCGCACGCATGGCAAACTTGGCGCGGGGGAGGGCGGGGCGCAAGCGAAAGCCGGGTCAGTGGAGGCGGTTGCGGAGGTTGGCGGTGACGCCGAAGACGGCGGCGATGATGCCCCAGACCATGAGGCCGACGACGATGGCGATGAGCACAATGATGACGAGGGGAATGAACGTGGTGACGGCCTCGACGCGTTTGTCGAGTTCGTCCTCGTAATGGCGCGCGATGTTTTCCATGCTGTCGTTGAGGCGCCCGGTGTGTTCGCCGACGGCAATCATGTCGCTGAAAAGCTGGGGGAACACACCGGACCGCGCGGTGGCGGCGGAGAGGCTGGAGCCTTCGAGGACACTTTGGGTGATGGTCTTGAGGCGGTTCTGGAGAAAGAGATTGCCGGCGACGGATTCGAGGAGGCGGAGGGCTTCGCTGAGGATGACGCCGCCGCCGAGGAGCGTGCCCAGGGTGCGGGCGAATTGGGCGCAGAACCGGCCTTTGGCGAGGTCGCCGAAGACGGGCACCCGCAGGATCATGGCGTCCCAGGCGCGGCGCGGGCCGGGTTGGCGGAGCCATTGGGAGAGGAGCGTGGCGCCGGCGATGGCGGCGCCGGCGGTGGGGAGGCCCCAGACCGTGATCCAGTTGCTGAAGCCGATGAGGATTTGGGTGGGCAGCGGCAGCGTGCCGCCGGTCTGCTTGAAGAACCCCTCGAGCTGCGGGACGGCGACGCGTGTGAAGACGATGACGATGGCGCCGCCGACGGCGAGCAGGACGGCTGGATAAATGAGGGCGAGCCGGACGCGGTCGGCGGTATCGCGGAGTTTGGCGAGGTAGGTGACGAGGCGGTTGAGGATTTCGGCCAGGGCGCCGGAGGCTTCGCCTGCGGCCATGAGATTTACGTAGAGCTGGGAGAACGTGCGGGGGAAGATGCGGAGCGCTTGGGAAAAACTCTTGCCGTCCACAAGCGCGGCGTGGAGGCGGGCGACGACGCTCTGGAGGCGCGGTTCTTGCAGACGCCCGGCGAGGACGCTGAGGGCGCGGTCGAGGGTCATGCCGGCGCCAAGCAGGATGGAGAGCTGTTGGCTAAAAAAGAGAACGTCCTTTTGCGGAAGGCGCGTGCCTTCGCCGGCCGGGGCGGGCGACGGCGCGGGCGCTGTGGCGGCGGGAGGGGATGCGGATGCCGCGGCTGGAGTTTTTGGGGCGGGCGCCTTGGAGGTGGATGTGGAGGTGGAGGGGGTGGTGGGCGGTGCGGGCGGCGGGGCGCCGGCGTCGGGGACGATTTCGGAGGGGAAGAGTCCTTCGCGCTCGAGCTTGCGGACGGCGCCGGCGCGGTCGGGGGCATCGACGGTTCCGGTGGCGGCCTGGCCGTCGGCTTTGCGGGCTTTGTAGCGGAAGATGGGCATGGGGGCGCGGGAAGGAAGGTGGGTGGGAAAGGGAGGGGTGACAAGGGGGAAGTGGGGTCCGGATTTCCCTGTCCCGGATTCAGGTCATTTTGCGGCAGTGGCGGTCAGGCCGATCAGGCCGAGGGCCGTGGCGCGTGTGGGTTGGGAGAGGATTTCGATGGCGGCGAGGCGTTTGGCGGGGTGTGGATTGTCCCAGCGCCACACGTAGAGGTGGCCGCCGCTGATCTCCTCGAAGTCGTTGGAGTGGAGGCGGACGGGTTTGACGTTTGGGGAAGCGAAGGTGGGGCAGCCGTACCACCAGTCATGGACGATGGCGTTGGAGCGAACTTTCCCTGGAATCCGGCGGGTCGAGGCGCCGGCCGGGCAGGCGATGGGCTGTTCGAGCGCGGTTCCGTCCGCGTAGAGAAACCGGTAGGCCGCGAAGGGAGCGCCACGTTCGGCGTAGGCGCAAGCGTGGAGGAAAAAGAGGCGGGCCGGGCGGGCGGCGGACGCGGGCAACGGGATGCGGACGCGCGGGGGGAGAGGCTTTTCGCCGCGGGATTTGACCGAAGCCGATGCCATAAGGATGAACTGGCGGGGCGGGGCGGGGATGGTGAAAGGCACGCCCGCGGCGGTGAACGTGCCTGGCGGGATGCCGGGCATTGCGTGCTGGCCAAACCAGGGTTCCTGGCCCGCGAAGCTCCGGTTGCAACAAGGGTGCAGGGGGATTGGCACAAACCGCGGGTGGCGTCCGGGCGGCGACGCTATGAACGGGCCTCGGAACGAGCCTCGGGTTGGGCTGGCGGGCTTGGCGGCCAGGGAGCGTCCAGGCCGCCACGCGGGGCTGATCAGAAGCGTGTTGGCGCGGGCCAGGTCCCAGCCGTCGCCGTGCTCCAGCGAACTGACAAGCAGGAGCGTGGCCGCGCGGGCGAGGGCCGCCGGGTCGATCTCGGGTCCGGCGATGGCGTTCTCATCGGAACCGGCGGCTCCCGCGCGCTTGGTGAGATGGACAAGCCCGAAGGCGTCCGGGGGGCGGCGTCCGGCAGGGCCGAGGAAGGCGGGGACGGAGTCATCCATGTAGAGAATGCAGTCGGGGCGGTGCCTCCGGCGCCAGGCGGCGAGGAGCATTTCCGCGCCTGGCATCGGGCGGAAGTGAAGGGGGGGCACGCGGGTGTCCATCCCCAGGCGCAGGCGCAGGGCGAGGAACGTGTTGCGAAGCGTCTGGCGCTTGTCGAGCCACCGGTGGAACAGCAGGCCGGGGCGGCGGTAGCCGAGCCGGGAGATTTCGAGCATTGCGAGTGAGACGGCCTCCGCGTGATCGGGGATGACGCGGGCCATGCCCGTTTCGGCGCCTGCGCCCTCGTCGTTTGTGACCACGCGCAGGCCGGCGAAGTGGTCGGGGGCGATCACTCCGAGGCCTGGGCCAAGGACTTGAACGAAGGCGCCGCGAATGCCGCGAGCGACGAGGCGGCGGCGAAGCGTGGCGAGGCCGCCGGCATCGAGCGGAAGATCGGGCGTGCCGAGGAGGAACGGTTCGAAGTGGTACCCCTGTTCGTGGGCCGCGCGCTGGGCGGGCTCGAACAGGGCGGTCTCGTGGGGCGGAACGGGGGCGGAGGCACTGGTGGGGTCGGTGGGAGCAAAGACCGCGGTGACCCAGGCGAGGATGTCGCGGTCGGAGGCGCGGCGCCCCTGGCGGATGCGGGCCATGGCTTCGCGATAGATGGCGGGGGGCCGGTAACCGAGGTCGTGGGCGGCGGCGAGGACGCGGTCGCGGGTGGGTTTGGGGATGCGCGGGTGATGGCGGAGGGCGAGGGAAGCGGCGGTGGCACCGACGCCGGCGCGTGCGGCGACGTCGCGGAGGGACGGGGGCCTGGGCATCACGGTGAACGCTACACTAAAAGACATGTTGCCGGGCGGCAAGCGCTGATTGAAAGTCGTTTTCATGAAAGCGCCCTTGTTTTGCCGTGTTGCCGCCGCCGCCGTTTTGCTCCCGTTCGCCGCGGGTTTGGCCAGGTCCCAGGTCCTTCTGGACAACAGCGCTTTTTCCACGATCCTAAAGGACTCTGGCAATCTCTCGCGGTCGGTGTCGAACTTCAACATCAGCGCCGGCGCCAACCTGCTGGTGGTGGCTGTCATGGGCGAGTCCTATGACGTGTCGTCGGTGACCTTGACCCACGCCGCAAGCGGGACCACCCAGGCTCTGGCCCAGGTTGCGGGCACGCCGATCCTTGATTCGGCCAACAACCGCGACACCAGTTTCTGGGTTCTCTCCAATCCCCTGCGAACGAACGACACCGTTGTGACGCTGCGGATTCCCTCGGCGACCTTTTCCGGGGCGTATTTCGCGGTCTGGTCTCTCGTGAACGCGGATGCGTCGAGCATCCAGCTTCGCGCCGCCACCAATGCCACCAGCCCTTCGGTGACGTTCAGCAATCTGGCGGCGGGCTCGATGATCCTGGACGCGTCGGCGTTCAATGGGGGCGGTGTGCCCACCGCGACCGGCGCCACACGGGGGTCGCCCTCTTACGGGGCAAGCGATTTCAGTTCGGCGGGCCTGCTGGCGTACGCGACAAACCTTTCCGGCGACGTCGCCATTGGGGCCAATGGCGGTTCATCGTCGTCCACATTTGCCGCCATCGCCATCGCGCCGATCCCGGAGCCGGCGGCCGCGTTGCTGCTTGGGGCGGGACTGGCGGCGCTTGCTCTGCGCCGGCTGCGGAAGGGGGCTTGATCAAGGCCCCGGGGCGCGGCCCACGTCCCGGTGGAATGGGGAGCGGGCGTCGGGGGATGGGTGGGGACTTGCGCAACTTTTTGGGCGGGTTAGTTTACCTTGTTGTGTGCATGTTGACGAACAAGTTCATCTTATGAAATTGCGGAAAACAGGAGCGGTGGCTGGGCGGATGTTGCTGGCGGGGTTGATGGCGGTGGCCGCGGGCGACGCCGGGGGGGCGTTGGCCAGGAAAGAAAGGGAGGAGGCCACGAAGGCCGGGCGGGATTTGGTGGAGGCGGAGCCGGCGCGGATAGCCGAGGCGCTGGCGGGGCTTGGGGAGGTAGAGGCGCGGCGGCTGGTTCTTGCTGCTTTTGGCAAAGCGGTGGTGGCGGGCAAGGCGTACGCCAGGGGCGCGTCCGCTGTGGAGGCGCTGGTGGCGCGCGGGGACATCACGTCGGCGCTTGCGGCTGGGGACGCGTTGATCGCCATGGTGCGGGCGGCGGAGTGGAGCGCGTACGGATTGACGCGGGAGACGCGGGGATTTGGGGACGAAGTTTGCGCGCAAGCGGCGGCGCTGCTGGACCACCCCAATCCGGTTGTGCAAGCGCAGGCGGAGTGGGCGCTGGCGTTGCGGGTGAAGCGGCAGGGGGAGATGGCGAAATTCCTGGCGGACATGCCGGAGGCGGCGTTTGCGGGGCGGGATTGGTACGTGAAGTGGCTGGCGCGGGACCGCAAGCTGGACTTGCGCGACGATTATGCGCGGCAATTGGCGCAGATGGGGAGGCATTTGAGTCTGGAAGGAGTGCGGACGGCGGTGGGCAAGACGTCGGCGTTGATTGAGAAGATGGCGGCGGACGCTGGGAGCCGTCCTGTTGGCGCAGCCGAGGCTGCTTACGGGAAAGCGCTGGCCGCGGCGCGGGCGGCGGCGGACGGGAGCGATCTTGAGGAGGCGCATGCGGCGTATCTCGCGTTGCGGGAGGCGGCGCGTGGGGTGGTGATGGCATGCCGGGCGGATTTTCCGGGGGAGGGCTTTGTATTTTTTACGAATCCCGCGGTGCCGGGCGGGCAATGGAACGTGAACGTCCCGGTGACGGGCAACACCAATCCGCCGAAGGGGGACATTTACGCCAAGCGCGTGGTGGACCCCGCGGCGCGGGCGGAGGCGTTGCTAGGGGACAAGTTGGGGGCGGGATCGGTGCGCGGGTTGGACCTGATTTGGGAAGGGGACAAGATTCTGTTTTCCTTCTGGAGCCAGCCGTTGGGGGACTTCAAGCCATTTGGGTACCGGACCGAGCACGCGCGGATTTACGAGATGGACTTGAAGGCGGGCGAACCGAGGCGGTTGACCGACGCGCCTGGGTATAACGACATCGAGCCGTGCTTTTTGCCGGACGGCGGGTATGTGTTTGCGTCGGACCGTTCGAGTTTTGGGAATCAGTGCGCGGGTCCGATATTGCAGAACAAACGGTGCACGACCCTGTTCCGGCTGGATCCGCGGCGTGCGGACGCCCCTGTGGCGATCAGCAACAACAAGGATTTCGACCGGCATCCGCACGTGCTCAACGACGGGACGATAAGCTTTTTGCATTGGGAATACCAGGAGCGCGGGTTGTACCATTCGCACACCCTGTGGCGGTGCCGTCCGGACGGGTCGAACATGGACGCTTTGTACAAGCAGCACATCAGCGAGCCGATGTCGATGCGGGACGCGCAGCAGGCGCCGGGCTCGGAGATGTGCGTGGCGACGGCGCAGGGGCATCACAACGGCCATTTCGGGCCGATTGTGCTGTTCAATCCCTCCTTGGGCATCAACAACGCGGACGCGATGTGGCTGGTGACCCCGGGGGTGGGTCCGGTGGAGGGGGGGCTGGGGCCGTTGCCGGGGCAGGTGGTGCCGGAGGGGGGCGTGGAGAGCGGGGGCGGCTATTACATCAACCCGTTTCCGATGTCGGACAAGGCGTTCCTGGCCGGGCACGACATGGCGGGCGACCTTGCGGAGTTTTCCATATATTATGTGGACGTTTGGGGGAACCGGGAACTTTTGCACAAAGACGATTCGATGAGCTGTTTCCAGCCTTATCCACTGCGCAAGCGGGAGCGCCCGCCGGTGGTGGCGGACATGATCGATCCCAAGGCGACGTTCGCGACGGCGTTTGTGGCGGACGTGTACCGGGACCTGCCGGGCGTGGCGAAGGGGGAGATAAAATACCTGCGGCTGAGCCAGAGCTTGATGCTGCCGGCGCCTGTGTATGAGGGGAAGGATGGTTGGGATTACAATCACATGCATTACTTGCCGGGCGACGCGACGGCGCGGCATTTCGCGTATTGGGCGTGGTCACCGTCGCGGACGGTGGGGATGGTGGACGTGAGCCCGGAGGGAAGCGCTTATTTCAAGGTGCCGGCGGGGACGCCGGTCTATTTGCAGGCGTTGGACGCGGATTACACCGAGGTGCGGCGGATGCGGTCGAGCTTCACGTTGCAGCGGGGAGAGTTACGGGGTTGCGCGGGCTGCCACGAGACGCGGTTGGAGGCCGTGGGCAACCTCAAGCCGCTGCCGTCGGCGCTATTGGCGCGGGGGCCGCAGACGCCCGTGGCGCCGGCGTGGGGGGACACAACGGTGCTGGATTACGAGGAGCACATCCAACCGGTGATTGAGAAACATTGCGCTTCGTGCCACGACGCTGCGGAGCCGGACGGGGGGCTTGACCTGACCGGGCGGAAGATCGGCGGTTTCGCGCAGGCGTATCGGAGCATGTTTGGGTTGAAACCGGACGCGCCGACGCCGGTGAACGAGGTGGACTGGCATCTCGTGTTGAATCCGGACGCGAAAGACGGGAACTTTTTGGAGAGGAAGGAGGCGCACAAGGCGATCATTGCGATGCAGGCCAACGAGTGGCCGGGGATGCTCATCAAAATATCGGACCGGCAGTCAAAGGCGGAGATCACGATGCCGCGGCAGTTTGGCAGCGGCGTGAGCCGGTTGATCCGGGTGTTGCTGGACGATCCGATGCACCGGAAGGACGTAAAGGACAAGATGAGCGGGGAGGAATGGCTGAAGCTGGTGACCTGGGTGGATTACAACGCCGTGTATCATGGGACGGTATTTGATGTGCGGCACTACAACCAGACCAAGACGTTCACGCGGGTGAAATACGCGTTGCCTTCGCCGTGGGAGCCGGCGGACCTCAATCCGTCATTCCTGAATGTGGCGAAGACCGGATCCGAGGCGGAGTCCGCGGCGGCGGGGAATTAGGGCGCCGGCGATGCGCGCGTGGATTGCCGGATGCGCGTTTCTCGCGGGCCTGTGCCCCGCGCGCGGGGGTGGGGTGGGGCCGATCAATCCGGTGTCCGCGGCGGCGGCGGGGGACACGGTCTATGTGGCGCTTCACGGGCGGCGGGCGGTTGCGCGGGTCGCGGTATCAGCGGGAACGGTCGCGGGGGAATGGGCGATGGCGGACGCGCCGACGGGTGTGGCGGTTGCGCCGCGCGGGGACCGGGTGGCGGTGACGATGGGCGAGGCGCTGGGGCGGGTGGCGATTGTCGCGGCGGCGACGGGCGTGGTGGAGCGGGAGTGGGAGGCGGGTTTTTCGCCGGTGAACCCGGTTTTCCTCGAGCGCGGCGATGTGGTGGCTGTGTGCAACCGGTTCACGCATTCGGTGGGATTTCATCGCGCGGCCACGGGAGAGCGCCTTGCGGAGGTGAAGGTCAGCCGGGAACCGGTCGCGGCGGTGGTGTCGGCGGATGGGCGCCGGCTTTTTGTGGGCTGCCATCTTCCGGCGCAGGCGGCGACGGCGGCGCATGTGGCGGCGGCGGTGGAGGTGATTGACGTGGCGCGGCGCCGGCGGGAGTCCGTGATCGACCTGCCCGATGGCGGCACGGCGATGCACGGCATGGCTTTGAGCCCGGACGGGAAACTTTTGTTTGTGGCGCATTTGGTCGGACATCACCGGGTGCCGACCACCCAGCTTGAGCGGGGTTGGATGAACGCCAACGCGCTGACGGTGATTGACGCGATATCGGGCGGGCGGATCGGCACCGTGCTGCTGGACGACACGACGCTGGGGGCGGCCAATCCATGGGGGGTAGCGGTGACGGCGGACGGGGCGTATGTGGCGGTCGCGCATTCGGGGACCGACGAGGTGAGCCGGATTCCGATGGGCCGGTTGCTGGCGATTCTGTGGGAGTCCGTAGGGAGCGGCGGGGCGGGCGGGGAGGGATACGGGGTGGAGGAAGGTGTGGTCCGGGATTTGACGGTGATGACGCGCGCGGGGCGGGCGCGGCTGAAGATGCCCGGGCTTGGACCGCGGGCCGTTGTGGCGGTGGGGAACCGGGTGGCGGTGTGCGAATACTTCAGCGGGACCCTGGCGGTGCTGGACCTTTTCGAGCCGGAGGCCCGGCGGGTTCAGGCGCGGCAGATCGCGCTGGGGGCGGAACCGGCACCGGACGAGACGCGCCTTGGGGAGATGCGGTTTGCGGACGCGCGGCTTTGCTTCCAGGGATGGCAGAGCTGCATGAGCTGCCATCCGTCGGTGCGGGCGGACGGATTGAACTGGGATTTGCTCAATGACGGGATTGGGAATCCCAAACAGACCAAGAGCATGTTGTTCACCCACGCGACCCCGCCGGCGATGGGGCACGGGGTGCGGGCGACGGCGGAAATGGCGGTGCGCTCGGGGATCCGGTTCATCCAGTTTGCGGGGGTGAAGGAGGACCAGGCGCGGGCGATTGACGCGTTTTTGAAGTCGTTGCGGCCGGCGCCGAGCCCGCGGCTGGTTGAGGGGGGGTTAAGCCCGCTGGCACGGGAGGGGCGCGCGGTGTTTGAGAAGGCGGGTTGCGCCCGGTGCCATGAGGGTGAGTATTACACCAACCAACGATCCTACCGGATGAAGTATGCGACGGGGGGCGAAGCGGAGCGGGAGTTTGACACGCCGAGCCTGCGGGAGGTCTGGAGGACGGGGCCGTACTTGTATGACGGGCGTGCGGCGACGATGGAGGAGGCTTTGCGGATCAAGATGGAAAAGGCGCCGCCGTTGGGGGAGGGGGAGTTCCACGCGCTGGTGGAGTATGTGATGTCGCTGTGACGGGAGATATCCGGGTTACGGCGCACGGGAGATGCCGAGGCGGAACAGGGCGGCCGGATCGGCCGCAGGATCGACCGTGCGGTGGCGGACACGTTCGGTGAAGCCGTCGCCGAGGGGTTCGGGCGGGCCGAGGGGTTCGAGCAGGGATTCGGCGGACCCCCAGAACGGTTCGTGCGGCGCGTGCTCAAGCGTGAAGGCGAGGCCACCGCCGCCAATGGGGCGGAGGTATTCGAGGACGGCATGGGGCAGCCCGGTGTCGGGGTCGGGGTCGAGGGTCACGGCCAAGGGTGGCGCGGCGCCGGCTGTGAGGGGATTGGAGCGGCGGCTGAACTCGAAGAGCGTGGAAAGGCCGTCGCCATCGGCGTCTGCGTTGTCGCCGGACACGAGCGGGTCGGCGATCTGGGCGGGGGAGAAGGTCTCGAACTTCCATTGATCGATGGGATGGTCGGCGATGGTGACCGAGGCCTGGGCCGGGACGCCGAGGGAGTAGTTTGTTGATGGCGCCAGGGTGAGTGTGGCGGATTCGGGGCCTTCGGGGAGCGCGTCGGGAACGGGGGAGAGGACGAGATTGGTGGAGAGGACGCCGGGCGGAAGGATAACCGCGTTGGTGGTGGGGAGGGAGTAGTCGGCTTCTGCGGCGGCGGCGCCGGAAAGCGTGAATTGGACGGTGACGGTTGTGCTGGTGGGCGCGGTGCGGGAGATGAGGAAGGCGCCGGGGACAGGACCGAGTTCCGCGGCGGCAGAAACCGCGGCGGTGACTGTGACGGTTGGCGGGGGGCCGGGGTCGGTGAACCAAGCGATGGCGTTGGTGGTGGGGTCCTGCGACGCCGAGGTGACGGCGAGGGCGTATAGGCCGGCGGTGAAATTGGTCAGGTAAATGTGCTCGACGTTGTCCACCGCGCTGGTGCTGGTGGCGACAAGCTGGCCAAGGGTGTTGGTGGACGAAGTCCGGAAGAGGCTGAGGGATAGGTTGGCAAGGGATGGATTCTCAGAATAGGTGAAGGATAATCCCTGTCTGGTTCTGGCAATGGTGACGTGGCGGTGCCACGCGAGGACCGCGGAGAACGTCCGATGTTGATCGGGGTCGAGGTTGAAGAACCAGAGGTTGGTTGCGCTGGAGGCCGCGGGCGTCCGGCTCCACCCCGAGGCGGAGGCAACGGCGCCGGTGGCCGAGGATCCGGCGAGAAGCAGATCGTAGGCGCGGTTGAGGCGGAGTTCGCCGGCGCCCTGGCGGAAGTCGAGGGGGACCTGGGAATCGTCGCCCGGACCGTTGGTGCCCTTTTGCCAGCCGGAAAGTTTGGCGGCGGTCGCGAGAAGGAGGGCCTTGACGGCGCGCGGATCCGCGGCGGCTGCGAGATTGGTATTGGCGAGGGCGGCATCGATGAGGACGGCCATGGCGCCGGCGACGAGGGGGGTTCCCCAACTCGTAAGGGATTCGGGGACAACGAGGTCGGGCTTGGCACGCCCCGGCTCGTCAATCCATGTGGGTCCGCTGGCACTGGTGCCCGCGCTCGGGGACAGGCCGACGGTGACCGCGTTGTAGGCCTGACCGAGAAGTGCGGCGTCGAACTGGCCGTTGATATTGTTGATCCCGGCGGCCATGGAGATGCCCTGGGTGTCGATGACGTGGTCAAGGCGCCGGAGGGCGTTGGTGTTCAGGCTTTCGTTTAAGTACGAACCGATCCAGCTGTGGTTCATGACCCTGACTCCGAAGGCTCCGGGCGGCGGGTCATTGTCAGACCCCAAACCTTCGGTGAGGAAGTCATTGGCTTCGTAGCAACGCACGTCGGCCACGCCCCGCGCGACGCCCGCGTCTCCGTAGAAGTTCCCGCCCACGATGGTTGCGTGAGTGCTCGTGGCGGCGCTTGGGCTTTCCATGGAAAACACGATGCCGCTGAACGCGGGATCATTCGTTGCCGGGTGGTAGAGCAACGCGGGCGAATTGGTCCCGTCTTCGTCCGCCTCCACCTGCGCCACGGCCACGCCCGCGCCGGTGTGCAGGTTCGTGCCATAACGGGATAGGAGGTCGGTGAAGCCGATGGTATCCAGGGGGCCGGCAAAGGCGGAGGCAACCGCGAGGGCGAGGCAGGCGGTGAAGAGCGCGGTCGGCGGGCGGGGCATGAAGCAAATTGGCCTGGTTTGCGGGAAGTCAAGCGGGCAGTTCCGCGGCGGTGGGTCGCAAGACAGGCGGCCTGACTTTGGCCGGAGGAGTTCATTCTTAAACCGGCCAATCGGGGCACTCGACGGTTGACCGGGACATGGTCCGCTGGCACGGTTAGGCTAGAGGTGGGCACAATGACACCGCACCCGCCCCGCCTCCCCTTTGGCATGCAGCGACCCCGGCATGAGGGCAACGCGGGAACGCGGGCTCGAAAAGGCAGGCTCCTGGCAATAGTTCTTTGCCGGGTCAATTCCTACCGCTCCAATGCGTCTCCGGGGTTGACTTGCGGCCAGTTAGGGACATAGGCTTGATTCATGGATTCGGAGCCCAAGGCCAACATCATTCTCTCGGACTGGTTGGTCCGCGAGGAAGGGTCGGGTAAGCTGACCCTCGTCGGCATATTCCACCGCTTCCGCCCCCCGGCAGTGCCATTCCGCACGGGACGCTTTTTCGCCACTGTTGGCCTGACCAATCTCCGTGGGGTGCTCAAGACGGTGAACGTCACACTAAGGATTGAGGAGCGTGGAACTGCCCATGTCATCTTCAGCGCCTCGGCGAAGGTCGAACTCAGGGATGGGCTCCATTTGTCTGATTCCGATGTCTTGGATGTATCCATACCCGTTGGCCCGGTTTCTTTTCAATCCTCTGGCATGTACGATGTGGTCGCCTTGTTGGACAGCGAGGAATGCGGCCGGAAACCATTTCGCGTTGAACCCGTGACGGCTGGAGGCTTGTTGGAAGGAGACAAATCATGACGGTCACCGCAACAATTCACGATGAACTTGCCGTCCAGTGGGATACTCCGGAGGACTGCAACCAGAAGACAGCTGAGTTCTCTCTCGGGGGCGTTTCTCTCGGGGTTGTGGAAATAGAGGAGGTGCCCGCCTCATTCTTCGATGCGCTTGCGGACATTCGCCACGGCCGCCTTGTGGACATGGAGGTTGCTCTTAATGAGCCGCCGCCCAGTAGCATATAGCTACAAGGCGACCGAGAGCTTTTGGAGGGCGTTCTACAGCTTGCCGCCCGCCCAAAAGGAGAAGACTCGGGAGGTGTGGAGGATATTCAAGATCGATCCTTTCGACCCACGGTTGCGCACGCACAAGGTCGAGCGTCTTTCGGGGATCGCCAAGACCACTGTTTACTCGGTGGTCGTCGAGTCCAACCTTCGTATCTTGTTTAAGATTCAGGGCAACGTCGTCGTCACGATGGACATGGGAACCCACGCGATCTATCGATGACCCTTTTGACGGCGCTCTCGTCTACAACCCAGGAAGGGCACGCATTCGGAGCAATGAGCCAGCCATACGGTTGAGGCATCAGGCCGCAACGCGGAAGATGCTCTGTTCACACAACAGGCTCCGGTCGGAGGTGACACGAGCAAGCAGTTGTTCGCGGGCCCACGCCTTTGTTCTCGTCCGATTCGTGAGGCTTTGCCGCCAGGTTTGCGGGGGAGTGGATTTCGAAGCCTACGATGGTTCGCCCGTAGAGCGCGCCAACTCGGACTCCGCCGCGTCAAACTCCGCGATCCGATCTGGCGTGTAGATTTCCACTGGCAGCGTCAGGGCGGGACGGAGAAGAATGCCTTCCGCCGTGGTTTCGGCGATGAGGCTGTCTTGGGGGCAAATGCCCGCCGCCTTGCGCATTGCCGCTGGCAGCGCGATCAGCCCACGACCAGAAACGGAAACGATTGCTTGCACGACCAAAACATCCGGAAAAGCAGAAAAGCCGCAAGCAGAAATTCTGCGTCAGGCCCTACGTTGTCCTGAACAGCATGTGTTTCGGGCAGCCTGATCCGGCAGTGCTGGACACGGGTGGCCTTTTGCGGTTGGGCCGGAAAAGGATTCGGCGGGAGATCCAGGGCCAAGCCTAAAAGTTATCCGTTACGGGGTTGGCCAGAGTGAAGCGAGATTCGCGGCGGTGGCGTGGGTCAGATCGGGCACGACGCGGTCGGCGGCGGCGAGCCGGTCCGCCGGGTGGGTGCGCGTGACGGCGAGGGCCT
>CAYSZK010000009.1:0-29884 GCA_964435495.1 uncultured Verrucomicrobiales bacterium | reverse complement strand
CGGTCGGCGGCGGCGAGCCGGTCCGCCGGGTGGGTGCGCGTGACGGCGAGGGCCTTCATGCCGCCGCGTTTGGCGGCTTCGACGCCCATGGGAGTGTCTTCGAATACGACGCACCACGCGGGCGGGACGGCGATGAGTTCGGCGGCCTTGAGAAAGACTTCGGGGTCGGGTTTGCCGTGGTGTACGTCTTCGGCGGTGACAAGGCCCTGGAAGAACGGGGTGATGCCGGCCATTTTCAGGACGAGCGTGATATTTTCGCGCTGGGTGGAGGAGCCAATGACGCAACGGATGCCGGCGGCGCGCAGGCCCTCCAGAAGCGCGCGGGCGCCGGGAAGGATTTCGATGCCGCGGGCGTGGACAAGCTCGCGGTAAAGGGCTTCCTTGCGGAGCGAGAGGCGCCGGACCTCGGCTCGGTCGGTGGTCCAGCCGAGTTGTCGCGGGATGATGACCTCGTTTTTCATGCCGAAGCCGCGTTCGAAATGGCCTTCGGGGAGCGGCTTCCCGCATTCGCGGGCGAGCATCTCCCAACTCTCGAGGTGGAGGGCGGCGGAATCGACAATGACTCCGTCCCAGTCAAAGATGGCGCCGAAGGTGGTCATGCGCCGCGACGGTAGAGGCCAAGGCGCCCGGAGGGAAGGGGGAAGTCAGGAGTTTGGTGATAAACACGGCGCGGCGCCCCAGGGGATGGAACCCCGTGGCGCCCGTTCGTGCACCCAAGGCAGGCAACGCCTCAGGCGACTTTGACTTCGATCTGCCGGGGCTTGGCCTCCTCGCTCTTCGGCAGACGGACCTTAAGCAGGCCATCCTTGAATTCCGCGGCGACCTTGCCGGCGTCGGCGTCATCGGGGACGGTGAAGCTGCGGACGAAATTGCCGTAGCTCCGTTCGACTCGACGATACCGCTTGCCATTTTCCTCCTTCTCGGCCCGCCGTTCGCCGGTGATCGTGAGCACGCCGTTTTCAACGGTCACACGGACGTCGTTCTTTTCGACTTCCGGCAGCTCGGCCTTGATGAGGTATTCCTTGTCGTCCTCGATGATATCCACCACGGGGGCCCACTCGGCGACGGTCATCCACTCGCGCCCGCCGTCGCGGGCGTCGGGTGTGCGTCCGAGCACGGGAGCCAGCCTCCGGGAGAATTCCTCGAGTTCGCGGAACGGGTCCCAACGCGTCAATGCAGCCATGTTAACCTCCTTGCGGCGGCCTGGTTCTCTTTTGGGAATTCGGGCAGGCCGCCGCCTCGGGCCCGATTTCCCGCCGCGCTGAGGCGACCTTGGCACCCGCCAGGATCGAACAGCGCCGCAGATTCATGTTAACAAGAAGCGTGCCGGACGACCTGACCAAGACGGCATGTCCAAGTCATTGCGCATCAGAGCAAAACAAATCCGAGCCTGTGCACGCGCGCATCTGGATGTGTCATATTGACGCACACGAATGCAGCTGAGTGGCGCAAATGTGAGCCAAGGGACTGGCCCGGCTTGTTCCAGTGATATTTGGGTCAGGGGACGAGATCGGCGCCGAGGAGTTGGCCGGCGGCGGCGAGTTGGGAGATGGTGCCGAAGAGGGAGAGGCGGTCACCGGGATTGAGAACGGAGTCCATGGGAGGGTTGAGGATAGGTTCGCCCGCCTGGGTAATTCCGACGATGGCGGCGCCGGTGGCGCGGCGCAGGTCGAGGTCGCGGAGCGTGTGTCCGGAGGCGGGGGAGCGCTCGGTGAGCTGGAGCGTCCACAGGCGTGCGGCGCCGAGGGGGTCGGTGGGGCGGGTGGCGGCGAGGAATTGTTCGGCGGCGGCGAGGTTGGATGGCTGGCCGACCAGAAGGAGATGGTCCTCGGGAAAGAGGGGGGTGTCGGCTGGGGGATTAACGACTTCGAAACCGGAACGGCGCACGGAAAGGACCGTTGCGCCGGTTTCTTCGCGGAGGCGGAGTTGGCGGAGAGTCTTGCCGACGGCGAGGGAATCGGGGAGGAGCGCGATTTCGTGGAGGGCGGCGCCCAGGGGATAAAATTCTTCGAGAACCTGGCGGGCCTCCTGGCGTTCGGGCAGGGTCAGGTCGGTGGCGCGTTCGAGGGAGGATTGGACGGCGTGTTCGACGCGGTGATGAACGTGGATGAGGCGGCGCCAGAAGACAACGGCGGCGGCGGCGGCGGCGGCGCCGATGGCGAGGGTTACGGGCCACGGGGGGAGGAAGGGCTGGGAGACAATGGCGAGGAAGAGAAGGAGGGCGAGGGTCAAGGCGCCGGAGAAGGCGCGTTGGAGGAGTTGTTCGAAGCGTCCGGCTTCGGCGCCGGGGCCGCGGGCTGGGGCGATCTGTTCGGCGAGCATCATGCCGAGGGCCTGGATGTTGCGGAGGGCGGCGACGAAACAGGGCAACCCGACGGCGACGGCGCCGCCCGCGACGAGCCACTCGGCGTTCCATTGCGAGAGCGGGGCGGCAGGGGAGGGGCCGCGGACGGCGGCGGCGATGGGGCCTGTGGCGGCGCTGAGCGCGGCGAGGAAGGCGGTTTCGGCGGCGAGCCAGAGGGCGGGGCGCCGAAGGGCGGTCCATGTGGGGCGGGAGGCGGCGGGGGGCGAAGCGCGAAGGCGCCATTCGTACAGCGCGAGCAGGCCGCGCAACGGGCCTGGCATCCAGCGTTCGGCGGTTTCGGAGACAAGGTGCGCGTGATGGATAAGCGGTTTGGATAGGGCGGCGGTGGCCACGCAGAGGGCGACGATCATGGGCGGGGCTTGGTGGGGGACGGCGCCGGTTGCGACGGCGGCGGCGGCGAGGATGAACGAGAACTCGCCGACGTGCGTGAGCGCGAGCGACGCCTGGAGCGCGGTGGAGAAGGGGATGCCGGCCGCGACGCCGCCGAGGGTGACGGCGAGGGGTTTGGCAAGGAGGAAGGCGGCGCAGAGCAGGGCGCAGGGGATGGCATGGCTGGCGAGGAGGTGGGGGTCGAGCAGGACTCCGATGGATACGAAGAAGATGGCGGTGAAGAATTCGCGAAGCGATCCGGTGCGGCGCTCGATCCAGTCGTGGGCGATGCTTTCGGCGGCGAGGAGGCCGGCGAGGAAGGCCCCGGCGGCGGGCGAAAGGCCGAGGAGCGCGGCGAGCTGGGCGAGGCCGAAGCAAAGGCCGAGGACGGCGACGGTGACGGCCTCGTGCTGGCCGTTTCGGAAGAGGCGGTTGATGAGCCTGGGGACGAGCATGAGGCCGAGGGGCAGGCCGACGACGAGGAAACCCCCGAGGCGCACCGCGCGCGACCCGAGGTCGCCGAGGTTCACGCCGCCGTCGCCCATGATGGCGGTGACGGCGACGAGGATGAGGATCATGGCGAGGTCCTCGAAGAGCGTGAGGCCGACGGCGAGGCGCGCGAACGAGCGCCCGGCCATGCGCGATTCGGCGAGGCCGCGGGTCAGGATAATGGTGGAGGAGGGAACGAGCATCGCGCCGAGAAGCCAGGGGGCGAGGCCGGTCCAGCCGAGGGCGCGCCCGATGGCGGCGCCGAAGAGCAGCATGAGCAGGACGCCGACGGCGCCGGCGATGGCGGTGCGCGCGCCGAGTTCGCGGAGGCGGAAGAGGCGGAACTCGAGGCCGGCGGCAAAGACGAGGAAGACCACGCCAAGGTGCATAAGTTCGCGGACTTGGGCGGGGTGGTCGAGCAGGGCGCGGCCATGGAGGCCCGGGCCGATGAGGAAGCCGGCGAGAAGATAGCCGATGACCATGGGCGCGCCGAGGCCGCGGCAGAGGACGGCGACGGCGGCGGCCGCGGCGAGCAGGACAGCGATATCGCGGAGGAGGGATTCGGGCATGGGGCGCGGGATCAGCCCACGACAATGAGCTTGATTGAAGCGGGGAGGTGGCGGGCGACCTCGGTGATGACGTTGCCACGGATGAGATTGACGATGGCGGCGCGGTTGGAACCGCCGAGGACGAGAAAATCGGCGCCGAGGGTGGCGGCGGCGTCGAGAATGGTGGCGGCCGGCTCGCTGCTGATGGAGTACACGGTGCGGGCGGGCATCCCGGTGGTGGCGGCGCGGAACTCCTCGAAGAACCCGGAGGCGTAGGGGTCGTCCTGCCAGCGGCCGGACATTTCGACGGCGAGGGCGACCTGGCGGATGTAGAGGAGGACGAGGCGCGCGCCGCGGAGGCGGGCTTCTTCGATGGCGAACTGGACGGCGGGGGTCATGCCGCGGGCGGCGACCATGATGGTGGCGCCGGCGGCCGCGCCAGGGGCGGCGGGGGCCGTGGAATCGCCGGCGGCCGGCTGCCAGGAGGCGACGCGTCCGCGTCCGGTGAAAGCGCGCAGGGCGAAGCCAAGGGCGAGGACGACGGCCATGAAGAGTGTGGCATGGAGTTTGGTGGCGGCGATGGTGAACCAAATGGCGGCCATGACGAGGCAGGTGGCGAACATGGCGCAGCGGACGCGGGTGGAGATGGCCAGGGCGCGGTTCCAGGCGGTGGAGAAGATGTTGATTGTGATCGCGCCGACGACGCCGATGGCGTAGAGCGAGGCGAGGAACTGGACGCCGTCCTTGGGGCTGGCGACGTCGAGAACGATGACGGGGGCGATGGCCGCGGTGATGAGGGATACCCACGGAACGCCGAAGGCGTTGAGCTGGGCGAACGGGCGCGGGAGTTCGCCGTCGTGGGCGAGGGCGTACAGGACGGAGACAAGGCCGCCGATGGCGGTATTGACGGCGGAAAGCAGGAGCAGGCCGAAGACCGCGCCGACGACGACGCCGAACCAGGGGGCGATCCAGAGTTCGCCCATGGTGCGCAGGAGGGCTTCGGGATTGGCGCGGGCCTCCGGGGGGAGGGCCATGGCGAGGAGGCCAAGAATGGCGGTGGCGGCGACGACCTCGATCATGACGACGAGGATGGCTTTGCGGGAGGTCCGGTGGACGGAGGGGCGTTCGGGGGTTGCGCCGGGGTCGAGGCGCATGACGCCGGTGGTGGAAGCGATGGCTTCGACGCCGGAGAGGGCGAGGATAATGCCGACGAACATGACCCAGTTGTGGGTGGGGCCGCCGGAGGGCGGCTCGATGCGGATTTCGTCGAGATGCAAACAGCCGGCGCCGATGAGCACGAGGACCACGAGGATGGTGGGGGCCGCCAGCCAGAGGGCGAAGCTGCCGGTGTGTTTCGGGCCGAAAAAGTTCAGCGCGGCAATGGCGAAGATGGCGAGGATCGCCCAGCGCTTTGCCTCGATGGAATCAAACCCGAAGTAGTGGAACGCCTCCAGGCAACTGAGCGAGGCGGTGATGATGAAATCGGCGACCAGCATGAGCGCGCCGACGACGGCGAGATGCCGGGAAACGGCGCGGGCGGAGCTGTACACGCCGCCGCCGTTGGGGAAATGCTTGCATATCCAGATGTAATTGACGCCCACGACGGCGGTGAGCAGGGCGACGGCGAGAAAATGGGGTACGGCGCTGTAGCCCAGCAGGGCGAAGCCGATGCCGATGACGTAGGCTTTGCTGGTGCCCCAGTCTCCGTAGAGCAGGGCCGCGGCGCGCGCCCAGCCAATGTTGCGCGGCCGCCGCATCGTTCCGGCGTCCATCGTGGGGGACAGTGCGGGAAGTTGGGGTGGAACGCCAGCACGGATGTGGTTGCCGGCGACCCCCGGCTCATGGGATGACATTCCTTCCCTTCAGCCCGAAATGTCTGGCGGCGGCGAGGAGGTGCTGGTCGTTGGAATAAATCTCGCGGAAGCCGTTCTCTTTGGCGCAGGTGAGGTGGAGGGCGTCGGAGGCGCGGAGAAAGGTGGTTTGGGGCAGGCTCAGCGCGGCGCCGGCACAGGCGCGAAGGGTGTCTTCGTCGGGCGGAAACCAGCGTAGCAGGCCTTCGCGTTCGTCCGAATCCACCTGGGCCCAGCGCGTGCCCATCTCGGAGCCATCCAGTGCCCCCTCCCGGAATTTGCGGTGGAACATGTAGGCCAGCTCAATCCGGCCGTGAGCGGAGGAGACAATTTCGTCCGCCGACCCCGCCAAGTCCCTGACGGGACCGGAATCCGGCTCGGCCACGTAGAGCTTGGCGATGTAGGTGGCATCGAAGTAGAGCATCAGCCGATTTCCCGGTCACGGTCTTCGGAGATGATGGTGGTGCTGTCGGTGCCGCCGACGGGCTTGTTCATGATCGCCGCGTAGCCGGGCAGGAGGACGCGGTCTTTCCACTTGGGCCGTTTGGGCCGGCCCCCGGCGGACGCACCCAGCGGCTGGATTTGGGCGATGGGCTTGCCGTTGTCGGTGATGACGACGCGCATGTTGGCGGCGGCCTTGCGCACGAAGTGCCCGGTGCGGGCGTGGAGCTCGCGGATGGGGATTTCAATCGTGGTCATGAACAAAGTGTGGCACGCGGGACACGCGGGGTCAAGGAAAGGCCGCGCACTTGCCGCCTACGGGCGGTCATCCGCCGGCGGGGTGGGGCGGCGGCGGATTTTCGAGGACGTGCCGGAGGACGCGGCGAAGTTCCTGGAAGGCGTACGGTTTCTGGATGAATCCGGCCAGGCCGCGGCCGGTGAACCGCTGGGTGACTTCCTGCTCGTTATAGCCGCTGGAAAGGATGACCGGCACGTCCGGCCGGAGGCGCCGGATTTCGCGGAAGACATCCTCCCCGCCAAGTTTTGGCATGGTGAGGTCCAGGATCACGCAGGCGATTTGTCCGGCGTGGGAGCGGAATGTGGCCACGGCATCCTCGCCGTCGGCGGCCGCGAGGGTTTCGAACCCGAGGCGGGCGAGGAAACCCGCGGCGACGGTGCGGACCGAGGGTTCGTCGTCGGCGACGAGCACCGTGCCGGTTCCGGTCCAGGAATCGGGCGCCTGGGGCGCCGGGGGGAGGGGGCCGGGCGGCTGGGATTCCGCGGGGAGCAGCACCTTGAAGGTGGTGCCGCGGCCAGGTTCACTGTACACCTTGATGGCGCCGCCGTGGCCGCGGACGATGCCCAGGACGGCGGCGAGGCCGAGGCCGCGTCCGGTGAACTTGGTGGTGAAGAAGGGGTCAAAGATTTTGGCGACATCCTCCGGGGCGATGCCGCAGCCGTTGTCGGACACCTCCAGGGTGACGTAGAGGCCTTCGGCGAGATTTTCGCCATGGAACACGGCGGCGAGGTAGCGGCGGTCGCAATGCATCTGGCTGGTGGCGATGGAGAGGATGCCGGGCTTGGCGCCGATGGCCTCGGAGGCGTTGATGGCGAGGTTCATGACGACCTGGCGGATTTGGCTGACGTCGCCGTTGACGGCGGGCAGGGGGTTTTTGAGGTCGAAGCGCAGGGCGGTTGTCTTGCTCACGGAAACGCGCAGCAGGCGGCCCATCTCTTCGATCACGTCGTTCAGCGAGATGGGGGCGACGACGAACCGCCCCTTGCCGGAGTAGGCGAGGAGTTGTTTGCAGAGGTCGGCGGCCTGCCGCGCGGCCGACTCGATGCTGGCAAGGTGCTCGCGGACGGCTGGGGGAACGCCGGGTTCCATGGCGGCGATATCGGCGTGGCCGAGGACGCCGACCAACAGATTGTTGAAATCGTGCGCGATGCCACCGGCCAGCAGGCCCAGCCCCTCCAGCTTCTGGGTCTGGAGCAACTGCTCCTGAAACCGGCGCTTGGCCTCCTCCTCGTGGACCATCGCGGTGACGTCGGTGAAGACCACGGCGAACTGGCCGCGTTCCGGCGAGAACGCGATCACGTCGAACCATCGGTCCAGTTCCTTGCTGTGCTCGCGGAAATGGGCCGATTCGCCGGTGGCGGCGACGCGCCCGTAGGTTTCTATCCACTTGGGTTCGATGCCTGGCAGCACCTCCCGCACGGTGCGTCCTGTGACGCGGTCCGCCGCGAGACCTGTGAGCCGTTCAAAGGCGGGATTGACTTCGAGGAAGCGGTAGTCGGCCGGGGCGCCGGCGGAGTCGAGGACCATTTCGTGCAGTGCGAAGCCGCTGGACATCTCCTGGAACAGCTGGCGGTAACGCCGTTCGCTGAGGCGCACGCGTTCCTCCATCCGGCGCCGTTGCAGAATGGAGGCCAGCACCGTGCAAAAGACGGCCAGCGCCTCCTGCCGCGCCTCGTCGGGCGGCGTGCCCGAGATGTGCGCGTCGTTGAACATGACCCCTTCGAGCCGGTCCGCCAGGACGCCGCGGATGCGTGTCACGACGATCCATCCCACGCCGAGGCTGCGCATGGTGGAACCTTCCAAGTTGTGCCGCGGCGCTTCGACTTGTTTCCAAAGCGGATGGCCTGGGTCCAGCGATTGGAAGGACTCAAACCAAGCCTCCGACTTCTGGTCCATCCGAATGCCGCGCTCGTCGGTTGTCCGGCGGTCCAAGCCGGTTCCGTAGGTGCCGCGCAGGCCGCCCTGGCCGTCGTCGAGATAAAGGGCGCAGCGCTCGATCCCGAGTTCGGTGCGGCACAGCTCGACGGCTTCGCGGCAGAGGGTGTCCGCGTCCGGGCAGGCCAGAAGCCGGTCCGCGCACCGCACGACCGCGCGCAGCAGCGGGATTGCCGGGGGCTGAGGTTCGACAGGCAAGCGGGAAGGATAAGGCAGGACGGGTCGGGGGACAAGTCCGGCGGCGGGCGGAAGATTTCTCCGGCAACCTGTCCGAAGCGGGCGCCCCCTTTGCCGTCGCAACGGAAACCAATTCCCTCCCCGAACCGTGGCGCCACGGGGACGTGGGCGCGCCAATGACGCGCGGTGACGCGGAGTTTGATCCGGCTACCGGCCAGTTCACCGTGTGGGGCGCGGGGCGCGACATTTTCGACCTCGGCTATGTGGCGCGTCCGGACGAATTCCATTTTGTGTGGCGCAAGGCCAGGGGAAACGCGCGGATCACCGCGCGCGTCGATTCGCTTTTGGGCGCCGACCCGTGGGCCAAGGCTGGCGTGATGATCCGGGCCGGCCTCGACGGGCATGAACGGCATCTCTCGGCGACGGTGAGTTTCAAGAACCCCGCCCAATTGCTGTCGCGAACAGTGGACGGCACAGGCACGTGGACTTGGAATGTCAGTGGCATCCAGGCGCCCGCATGGCTGCGGATCGAACGCAGGGGCAACAATCTCAACGGCTACTTCTCCACCGACGGCGTCGCGTGGAGCCTCGTGGGGACCCGGATTATCTCGATGCCCGACGACGTTTGGGTGGGCTTGGTTGTGGCAAGCAAGACACCGCTGGCTCCCGCCGTGGCCCGGTTCTCGGAAATCACCATCGACGCCGATATCGACGGCGACGGTCTCACCGATGACGAAGAAGCCGCCCTCGGAACGGACCCCGCCCTCCTCGACACCGACGGGGATGACGTCAATGACTGGGATGAAACCCGCGTTTATCATTCCAATCCGCTCGTGCCCGAGTGGCGCCCCGTCGTCGTGGCGACCGTGGCCGGCACCAACGCCGTCCCGGCCAGCGGCGAATGGAACGCCACGCCAGACGGATGGCAGGCGGTTTCCGTGCGCGGCGAGATGGCGGTTGACCTGGCCGCGCCTCGGGCGGGGCTGTACGAAGTCCGGATCGAGGGCTCGGGTCCGAAAGACAAGGCGCGGGTCCTCAATCTGCGCGTGGCCCTTGACGGTGTGCCCCTGGGGACCAAGAAAATCATTTTTGCCGCGAACGCGCGGGGCAGCGTCTCGTTCCCAACGCCGTGGCTTCGGGCGGGGCCGCATCGGATCACGGTCTTTTTGGACAACGCCGCCAGAAGCTTCTGGGGATTCACCTTAAACAAGGTGGACCTCATTGATCTGGGCTCGCGCGCGGCCGCCCTGCGCGTCGCCCGCGCGCGCAACGATCTCTTCGACACCGCCCCCGCCAGCCTGACATCCCCGTTCTGCGCCGTCGGCACGGCGGCCTTTGCCGGCCTGGTGGACGTGCGGGCCGGCCGCCGGCGCAACGCCGCCGATGCCGCCGCGGTCCACCCGGGGCCCGATGGCCTGTGGCGGGCCGAGGTTCCGCTCGACACAAACGGCCAGCCAACGCTCATCCATGCCGTGTTCGAAAACGGCGCGGACGCGGAATCCGCGCGCGTGAAATGGGAGGAGACCGACGTGCTCGAAAGGAATGGCGCGGAACTGGTGATACGCAAGGGCGACGCCTTGCGCCTGGCCGCCCGCGGCAAGGCCTCCGGCAATGGCCGTTCCACATTGCGCGTCCAGCCCCTGGCGCCCCCAACCGGCACGAACGCGCCGCCCCAGGTTTCCGCTTCCGTGCCGCCTTCCCGAGCCTATGTCCACCGGTTCGATGCCGAGGGCGTTTTCACCGTCTCCGGCCTGCGGGAGTTCACCAGCCAGGCGCCCGGAAAGCCCGCCGCCGCGCCGGTTTCTGGCGCCCTGACCGTGCGTGTGGTCGGGATGGACCCCGGCCCCAATCCCGCCGCCTGGGCCGCACGGCCCAGGGACTGGCAGCCAGGCCCCCTGCCGGACGGCGTTTCCGCCCAGTTTGATTCCCGAGTCCAGCGGGACGCCATGGAGGACGCCTCCGGCTGGCGCATTGCCGTGGACGCCCCGGAGGACCGGCATGTCTGGTTCCGGCTGGGAACCAACGGCCCGGTCCTCGCCTCAACCGCGGTCGAGGGATTTGATCTCGCCTCGGCAAACGGGACGTGGATCAAAATCGTCGAAACCGTCGGGGACACCGCGACCGTCCAGGAGATGGGCATCGTCATGACCCGCGTGCCCGACGACATTGAGATTGAGCTGGAAATCGCCGCCGGTGGCATCCTCTTTGACGACGGCACAACGCGCGCGCTCCTCCACAAGGAGGATTTCGACGAGCTCGGCATCGGCCGCGTCCGGTTCGTCATCCCCAACAACAAGCGCACGGTCTGCCATCTGCTCCGCGCCTGGCAGCGGGGTGTGTTCATCGGCGGAACACGGGACAACTAAAGGGCATCATGAACGAATCCCCGCCTTCTCCGTCCCCAACGCCCTTTGGCCGCGCCAGGTTCGCGCTCCCCGCCGCTCTGCTGCTCGCGTTGGCCGGCGGTTTCGTCGCCCTCTATTGCCATTATGCCGCCGATTCCAAACCGAAGGCCACAGCCCGCCCACTGGCCCCGCCGCCCGGCGCTTCGGCCGGCACGCCGGCCGCGCCCTCTTCGCCCTCAACCCTGACCGCCGCGGCGCGGCGCGCCCTGGCCAGCGACGCATGGGCGCGCGACCGGGAGTTGCCGCCTGAAGCGAAGACTCCGTCTCAAATCAAGGCAGAAGCCGCCGCTTCCGACCGGCAACGGCTCTGGGCGCTCGTCTTAGGCAATGGCAAGGCGGTCGAATCTCGCGACCGCGTCGCCGCGCTGCGGGAACTTCCCCTCAACTGGACGCCGGAGGAACGCCGCGCGGTCTATGCGTGGCTGCGCGCCGGACCAGCCCCCGGGGATGGAATGAGCGTGGATGAATGGCACTGGCTGGCGCATAGGATCATGGGGCGCCTGCGCGGCCAGGTCGCGTTCCCCGGCGAGTTGCCCGCCGAACTGGCGGCCATCGCAACCGCCGAAGGCATCGACCCGATCCTGCGCGATTATGCGGTCCAGCACCTTGCCTTGCTCCGCCGCCAGATCGCCGCCGCCTCCGGCTTTCGCACCGGGCCCACAGCCCTGTCGGGCGCGGAGGCCGCCTGGGAAATCGGCGGCGCCGAGGCCGGGAATTTGCTCCAGATCGCCGATGACGGTTTAATGGCCGCGGCCCGGACCGCCGGAGACGGCGCCGGTGGCGCGGCCCTCCTCGGGATGCTGCGAATGGCGGGGGACGACGGTGAGAACGGCAAGGACATCGCCGCCGCGGCCGGCGAGGTGGCGATGGCCGTGGTCAAAGACCCGGCGGGCGATTCCATGAACCGCGCCACCGCCTTGAGCGTGGCCGCGCGGGCGGGCCGCGGTGACGTGGTCCCGGAGGCCCGGCGCATCGCCGCGGAAGCCGGCGCCCCGCCGATGGAACGGTTGGCGGCCATCGGCGCGCTCGGCGAGCGGGGAACCGCGGAGGACCTGGCCCTTTTGGGGCGATTGGAGAATGAGAACCGGAACGTGCTCGGCAGGGCGGCGGGCTTGGCCGCGGCCAAAATCAAGAGGAGGGCGGAATGAAGGCAAGGACAGGGCTTTGGGCCGCGGCGTGCGCCGCGCTGACGATGCTGGCATGGTCGGAAAACAACAACAACCCGTGCCCCGACAACAGCACCCTGCCCGATAACAAGTGCTGGGAGCAGGACGGGGACAGCGGGTGCAAGGAGGTGGACGCGGTTTTCGTGCCCAACCCCGCGCCCACCGCCAAGATTTCCGCCAGCAAACCCGACCGGGTAACGGTGGGCCCAAACAAATTAGTCTCCATCGAATGGTGGCTCGTGGCCACCGACGGCAAAGGCAGGTTCTACTGCGACGTCACGCCCAAGGGCCAAACCTACGATTTAGTGGCGGAATTCGGTCCGCCACAAGTCACCGAGGTTCGCTCGGCCCCAAACGACGGGGCCGAGGTGCAGGCGCCGTCGCCGGATTTGAAGGCGTGGTACTTCGAGCCGAAGATCAGCGGCGGCGCAAAACGCTTTATCGAGGTGACCCCCAAGACCATCACCATCGTCACAGACATCAATGAGCCGCCGGGCGATCCCGAAGATACCAACAACCCGCCGAACGACCCAGGCGACCCGGGCGACCCCAACAACCCCTGCGAAGGGTGGAAACCACCACAAAGCCGGGAAGGAAGCAACTCGTGGGATTACGTTCCGGTGAGCAGTTCGGCCGACTACTACCGAGATCACCCGCCCGCGGACGCCACGCTCTATCGCGGATTGAATCTCATTTGCGACAACGCCTGGAGTTCGAGCTCGCGGGAGGGGCACAGTGGATTCCTTGCCGCCACCAACGGGCCGCCCACGCGGTATTTCACGTACCAATGGAATCATCGCATCAAGGACCGCCGCGGGGGCGAGGTCTGTGGCTCCTACACCGAGACCTACCGGAACTGGTACACCGTCCAGTCCCGCGCGGAAGGAATCCAGCGGAGCCATTGGCGCGAGTACGACTGGCGGATACCGCCCGCCACCACCGCCACCTCCGACTTTCACCGGGAAAGCGAAGACGGAGACCAGAAAGCCTGGGCGGACCTCAGCAGCCCGCACACGCCCGAGGCGTTCCTCTCCCGGTTCCACGGGAACCGCCCGGACTACGCGGGGAAGTTGTTTGATTACTGGCCCCACGCGAGCTACTCTTTGAACGGCTCCAAGACATGGGCCTATATGGAGCGCACGAAGTTCAGGTTCAAATGGGGTCCGGGAACCACGGATGCGGAGAAGCATCCGGTGAACTTCCTGGTCCTGTGGAACTTCTGGGACGACCCGGACACCGCGGCCAACGAAGGGACCAATGCGCCGGTGCTGCTGAGGACGATCACCTGGCCCGGCTGGTCCAACGACACCCAATCCACGGAGCACGAGATCGATCCCCTCGCGGAGCCGCAGGCCGGGAAGAATGGGTGGGTGAGCCTCCTGCCTGTTGATATAACGGTGACGAAGAAGGGTGATGCGGTTGATCCCCAAGGTGTCTCAGTGAAGAAGGGTGACGTGCTTGAAATCGCGCTCGCAGAGAGTTGGTTCTCACAGGAGAAGCAGTTTGAGAATCTGATCACGTGGCAGTATCGCCAGATGAAGCTTGATGGGACCTTCGAGGATTGGACTGACTTCGGAAGTCACGGCAAGGGAACCAAGTTCAAGCACACCACAGCGCTGAGTGGAATCTTTGAACTTAAAGCGGTGATTAACAGCGGCGGTGCGGCGCAAGATCAGTTCTACGTTCGGAAGAAGGACGATGCCCACTCCGCACACAAGAAAGGCGAGAACGATTGCTTCGGTGTCGCCGATGACCAATGGCAACTGAATGTTCGGCGCCAGGCTTGGATCAATTTGGGCAATACCGCTTATGCCCGAGGCATAGCCAATCCGCCGATACCAGCTGGCCCACCGGGTGGTTGGAAGTGCAATCTATTCGTTGCGCATAAAGCCACCGATGGCGGCGCGACTGTTCCTTGGATTAATGGGAACATCTTTCAGAGTTATCCGCCTGTGGCGAATCAGTGGGCGGGAACCGAAGTGAAGAACATTCCTAATTGGCCGCTCTTGGGTGCCGATGCGAAGCCTCAGCCTGGATATGTTGTCGCCAGAGGCGCAACGGGTGGCAGCGGACATACTGGCATTTTGGACTATGACGGGGCATGGATTAGCGCTGGCGTAGCCGATGTGAATCGAAAGTCTGATTTGCGGAATGGAACCTACCAGCCTGCCCGCATTCGCAAATACACCGGAAACTGATCCAACAAAAAACTATGAAACCCCATCTATTACTTGGACTAGCTGCGGTAAACCTTCTTTTGGCGATGGACAAAATCCTTGCTCAAGGCGCTCCCATGAATGAAATCAATCCACTTGTTCAGACATTAATTACTCAAAACTCAAAGCCCGCTGAAACTGCCCTTGAGGAGCAAAGCATCGCAGCTTCTCCGCAGTTCGTGCAATTGAAGGGGCTGTGTCAGACTCACTGGGGCTCGATACTCGATAACTTAGGAAGTGTTGTCGGCGGCGACGCTGGAAAGTCGATGCTCATCGCGGCTTTCGAGGGACTAGATGCTGGAAGCTATATGGCCGCCCTGGAACGCCTCGCTGAACAGTTCCGTCAGAATCAAATCAGCAAGCCTGTAATGGTTTCCGCGTTACGCTCGACGGGCAGAATGCAGGCCTTCCTCGCCGACAATTACCAACACGCCCGTGTCCAAGCTTTGCTCAACGATCTTAACCCGCGCTTCGCAGGCGACGCTGCGACCCAAGCTGCGATCACTGCCATCCTCTCCGGCGAGGCAAAGACAGATACAGATAACTTTCGCGAAGCTCATCAGGACAGTTCCGAAGGCAACATACCACGGGTGTTGCTGGTGCCGTAGCCCTAGTGTAACCGCGCGCCTTGGCCTGTTCCACACGGAGCCGCTGCCGCGCATGGCGACGAACGCCAAACCCTCGTCACCCGCCGATGAACCGCTCCGTCACGCCTCCTGCTGATAGGGGCGGACTTCGGCTTGCGGCGTGGGAGGGAGCGTGGCGAGCACGGGCTTTCGGCATTCGCGTGCTCGGGGGCTGTTGATTGGGGACTGCGTGAAGGGCCTATTATTGATTTGGTTGGAATGGACTAATTGTGTGATCGGAAGGAGATGTGTGCTGGCGATTGTGTTAGGCAATAGGCGTAAGCTTATGTTTCTGCTTGCTCTTGCGGCGGCATTTTGAGGAGCGGCGTCCATAGGCGAGGGCGGTTCTCTCTCGTGGCCCGCGCGCGAACTTGTCGCGCGGGCGGCGGCGACGGAAACGGGGTTGACCGCGGTTTTCAGCTTTGAAGCGGGCGGGACCGGCACCGTCCGCATCGTGGGTGTGGCCAGCTCGTGCGGGTGCGCGGCGGCTTTGCTGGAGAAACGGGAGTACGCGCCGGGGGAAACCGGGGCGGTAAAGGTCGTGTTCGAGTTCGGCGGGCGGCAGGGGTGGCAGGAGAAGAAGATTTGGGTGGTTACGGACGATCCGGTCGAGCCGCGGGTGGAGTTGAAGTTGAAAGTTCACATTCCGGAGGTGGTAATGCTGTCGCCCACGGCGTTGTGGTGGTCCACGAACGAGGCGCCTGTGGAGAAGGTGATGCGGGCGGTGTTGACCAACGCGCCGCCGGGGACAGCGATCAGCGGGGCTGGGAGTGTGAACAGCCATTTCGTGGTGAGCCTGCGGGAGGTGGAGGCTGGGCGGGTGTACGAAGTGGCGGCGAGGCCATCAAGCACAGCTTTTCCGGCCACGGGCGTGTTGATGGTGACCGGGCGTTTTCCCAACGGCGTGGAACGGGTTTTCCGGGCCTACGCGCTTGTGAAAGAGGCGGTCCCGAACAATCCGGGTGGGTGAGAGCTCGCGGTGATCGAACCCGGACCAACGGCATGATATCCTGGGGCGGACGCCCCGGAACCGGTCCGTCCGCGCGTCCAACGAGATCTCGTCACTGCCGAAGCCGATGGCCGCGTGTTGTTGGGCGGCGGTTTCCGGTCGTTGCTGGGGTCGGTGAAATTCCGCTTTCCGTCGCGCATCCGCTTTGCGGGCAAGCCTATTCGGGCCACCTTGGAGTTCTCGCCGGGCCAGGTGGCACACGGCACTGGCTTGCCGGATGTCTGGATCCTGAACAGCGTGGAACCGGGAAATTGGCGGCTCGCCTGATCATTCTGACTCTCTGGTCCCGCACCCGAACACGGGCCATATCCCGGCCCAGCGGCGGGGCGGGAGAACGGGGGGGAGCGCGGGGTGGCGCGGGGTCAAGAGCGCCGGGCTATGACCTGGCGTTGTTGGAGGAGTTTGACGATGTGGCCGGATTCGAGGACGCCGCTCCATTGCGTGCCCGGGTAAACGAGGCAGTCACGGCCGAGGACCGAGCCCGGGTTGACGACGGCGTTGCAGCCGATCTCGGTGCGGTCGCCGATGATGGCGCCGAATTTGCGCAGGCCGGTATCGAACGTTTCGCCGTTGTGGCGGAGGGTGATGTTGTCGCGGGTGAGCTTGACGTTGCTGAGGATGACGCCGGCGCCGAGGTGGGCGCGGAAGCCGAGGATCGAATCGCCGACATAATTGAAGTGGGGGACTTCGCAGCGGTTGAAGAGCACGGCGTTCTTGAATTCGCAGGAGTTGCCGGCGACGACGCCGTCGCCGAGGATGACGTTTTCGCGGATGTAACAGCCGGCGCGGATTTGGCAATCGCGCCCGATCCAGGCGGGGCCTTTGACAACGGCGCCGGGTTCGATGACGGTGCCTTCGCCGATGAAGAGGCGCGGGCCGAGGAACGGGGCGCCTTCGACGCGGCCATGATTGGCGGGGCGCAGGTTGGCTTCGAGCCAGGGGGCGATCCGTTTCAGGGCGTCCCAGGCCTTGTCGATTCCGTCGAAGAGGCCGGGGTGCGGCGTTTCGCGCAGGTCGAGGAGGGCGGCGGGGTCGAAGGTCACGGGTCAGCTTCCGGCCTGGAGGAAGGCGCTGGCGGCGTTGCCGATTTCGTCGGTGACGCGGATGTGGAGGCGTTCGCCGGGTTTGAGCGGGAGCTTGAACTCCTCGGACGGCGAGTCGAGCACGCCATCGGCGGGGAGGACGGGGAAGAAACGTTTGCCGTCGTAGGAGACTTCGGCGGACTGGAGGACGGAGGCGGCGTCGCGGACGCCGAAGAGGGCGGCGCCGTTTTCCGCGCGAAGACCGGAGATGACGGGCGGGTTGTTATCCACGAGCACGGCTTCCGAGACGCGTTCGTCGCTGAGGGCGCCATCGAGGTTGGAGCGGCGGTCGGAGACTTCGATTTTGAAGAAATAACGTCCGTCGGCCCAGCCGGCGGTATCGAGGCTGAAGATGGAGTCTTCCAGCTCCTTTTCGAGGACGCGGAATTTGGGTTCCTTTTCGTGGCGGACGGAGACGGTGAATTCGAGTTCGTCGTTGTTGATGTCTTTGGCGGACCAGACGAGCGTGCGCCAGGCGGGGCCGGATTCGGGAGAGAGCCGTTTTTGGTCGCCGCCGCCGAGGTCGATGGAAACGACCGTTCCGGAGGCGGACGGCGCGCCTGGGGCGCCGCCGAGGAGTTGCGGGATGCTTTTTTGCTGGGGGGAGGGTGGGGCGCCTTTGACGACCTTGTAGCCGGCGCCGGGCGGGAGGATGACGAGCTTGTCGATCATGGGGCGGAGGTTGGCGGGGGTGAAAAAGAGATCGACGCGGCGGACTTCACCGGCGGACAACTGGACTTGGTATTGGATGTAGCGCGCGGGCGGGCTGGCGCTGCGCTCATTTTGGAGGGGCATCCAGTCGTTCCAGGTGCGGTCCGGGTCCTCGGTGTTGCCGCTGCGGGTGCGGAGATCGAATTTGCCCTCGCCCTGGGCGCGGACGGCGCCCCAGTGCGCGAAGCCGCCGCTGTCGATGACCTGGGAATCGTAGATGCCGAAGGGCTCGCTTTTGGCGAGGCGCCACCAGCCGGCGTCGTTGCTTGTGGCGGCGGCGGCGCCGGCCGGGGTGGCGAGCAGGGCGGTGATCTGGTCGCCTTGCGCGCGGGTGAGGACGCGTTCCTCCTCGCGGTCGTTGACGGCAAAGAGAAAGCCTTCGTCGCCGGTGCCGATGAGCCATTCGCCGTTCCAGCGGAGGAGCGAGAGGGGCGCCGCGTCGCCGGTCCAGAGGCGGCGGCCATGGCCGCTGGTTTCGATGAGGAAGACGTCGCCTTTGCCGGACTTGGCGGGGGCGGAGGAGGCGGAGTCGGACTTGGTGACGACGCCGGAGGCCTTGACCTCGATCTTGACTTCGGCCTTGTCGCCTGGGGCGGAGGGGGCGGCGCCGTTTTTTGGGGTGGGGAGCGGGGTTTTCTGGGATTTGCGGCCCTTGGGGGCCGGGGGTTCGTCGCCGAGCGCGGCGATGGCGACGCGCCCTTTTTCATCGACGACGATCTGGCGGATTTCCTTGCGCGGGGCGTCGAAAAGGGCGAGGGCGCGGTCCTTGGCCTCCCAACGGAGGAGAAGGCCGCGGCCTTCGGTGCCGATGAGAAGGGCGGAGGCGGCGTCGAGGGCGAGGCAGCGGAGGTTGGGCTCGTCGGAATCATAAACGATTTCGCCCTTGCCCTCGGCGGTGACGCGGTGCAGGCGGCCCTCGCCGCCGGTGGCGGCAAAAAGCGCGGCGCCGGCGAACTGGAGCGCCCAGATGTTTTTCTCGTGGGGGGCGTAATACTCTTTGGGTTTGCCGTCCTGGCCGAAGCGGAAGATTTTGCCGTCGGGCGACGTCCCGGCGTAGAGGGCGCCGTCCTTGTCGATGGCGAGGGCATAGACCTGGGGTTCTTTGAACTGGGTGAGTTCGGAGACCTTGCCGTCGGGCGCGATTTTGAGGACGCGGCCTTTGGGGCCGGTGCCGAGGAACACGGACCCGTCCTTGCCGGCGGCGGCGCACCAGACGGTTTCGACATCCTCGCGGGGGAGGGGTTCGCGGGGTTCGAGCTTGAAGCCGGGGAAGATGCGCCCTTCCTCGCCGAGGGTGACGCCTCTGGGTTCGCCGCGGAGGAATTGCTCGTAGGATTCGTGGACGACGCGGGAGGAGGTGGCGCCGGCGGCGGCGAGGGCGGCGGCGGCCAGGAGGGGGAGCAGGGCGGCGGCGATTCTTGCGGGGGCGGGGATCGGGAGGGTTGGGGTGTTCATGGGGGGAGGGTCAATCGATGACGAGCCGGGCGCGGGCGGCGCCGCGGACGACACCGGGCATGCTTGCGGATTTTTCGTCGAGGGTGGCGCGGGAAAGCTTTTCGGACGGGGTTGCGGAGGCGGCAATGACCGACTCGACGGACGGGGGCAGGTTTTCGAGGCGTGCGCGGGCGAGCCTGAGGCCCGGGCGCGTTTCGGTGATGCGGACGGCGATTTCGTCGCGGGGCCGGCGGCGGTTGAGTTGCGCGATGATTTCCTCCAGGGACTCGGGTTTGACGGAGGGCCCGGAGTTGAACGAAATGCGGATCATGAAGCCGCCACCGAAGGATTCGTCCGGTTCGGGGTCGGCGCCGGCGTCGCGGCGGGCGAACTCGGCGGCGCTGGCGGCTTCGATCTCGAATTCCTCGCCGGAGGCGGCGCCGTCGGGGAGGCGGAAGGTGAACTGGCGGGATTCAAGGTTGCCGTGGCGCGGCCGCAGGATGACTTCGGCGTGGAGGACGCCGCCGGGGCTGGGGCGGCGGGGGTTGAGCCGGATTTCCTCGACGGTCCACTCGCGGCGTTCGGGGGCGACATCGAGGGCGAGGTCGAAGGACTCGGCCTGGACCTTGGCGAACGGCTGGCGATAGACCTTTTCGACACGGTCCATGGTGTCGAACAGGAGGCCGATGACCGTGCCAAAGCCGCCGCTGCGGGTGTCGTTCAACTCGAGGGCGGGGAGGCCCTTGAGTTTGAGGGCGCCGGCGGCCCGGATGGTGAAGTCCTCGCCGGACTCGTCATTGTCGAGGATGGCGGGGATCATGAGCGAGGCGACGATGGGCGCGGTGAGGTTTTCGTTGTTGACGAAGCCGCCTTCGAACACGCGCGGTTCGCGTCCCTGGTGCCGGAGCGTGATGCGGTAGGGCGGGGTGGCGGGGGCGCGTCCGATGACGCCGGCGATGGCGGAGAGCCGGTCTTCGGTGACCGTGCCGGCGACGCGGCGGACATTGGCGAGCTTGTAGGGCATGAGATAGCTGGGGATGGTGGTGATGATTTCGGCTTCGCACATGGGCAGATCGACGGGGCCCATGCCGAGCATGGGATGGCCGAAGGCGAGGATGCGGTCCCCCTCGCGCCAGGTGAGGGTGCCTGTTCCGGCCATGGCGAGGTCGCCGGTGGCAAGAGCGGCGGCGACCGCGGCGCCGGGCTGGAGATCGCCGCCCGGTTTTTTCCAGCCGGGAACGGAGTCGGGACCGGATGCGGAACCGCCGCCTGGGGCGGCGAGGAAGCCGGAGCCGGCCCAAATTTTTTCGAGGAGATCAAGGCCGCGGCGGGAGGTGGCGGGGAGGGAGAGTGGGACGGCGAGGCGCCCTCCGGCGTCGAGGGCGGCGCGGGTGGCGCCGGGAGCGGGGGCGTTGGGCTGGAGCATGGCGAAGGGGGACCAGACGGGCGTGGCGGCGGCGGTTTGGGCGTGAAGGGCGCGGGATTGGTGTTCACGGACCTCGAACATGTCGTGGATGGGCGTGAACCCGCAATGGGCGTCTTTTTCGAACAACATGAGGCGGCGGGAGAGGGCGCCGGCCATTTTGCCGTCGAGGTAGAGGGGGCTGCCGCTCATGCCGTGGACGGCGCCGGTGACCTTGGTTTTCTCGTCCACGAGCCGTCCGATGATGAGATGTTTGCCGGGGCCAAGATAATTCTCGGCGACGCCGCGGATTTCGGTTTCGACGGGCACGATATTGGTGCCTTGGAGGACGGTCATCGTGACGCCGCGCATGCCGGGTTTGATGTCGGCGACGGGGAAGGTGGGGGTGGGGGCGGGTTTGGCGGCGGCGTGGGCGGCCAGGCCGAGGCAGGCCGCGGCGGTGAGGAAGATTCGCCGTGTCATGGAAGCGGGAAACCTAGGCGGGTTGTTGGGGATAGTCCAGCAGGGAGAGGCGGCGGGTGGCAATTGTACTCCTGTCAGGTTCCGGGCAAAGAGCGCGCCAGAATTTTGCGGCAAGCCCGCATCGGAATGATCCGCGCGGTTCACGGTGGGCCGTTACCATTGTTGCCGGACGGTGTAGAGCGGGGCATGGACGTGAATACGAAAGGGAAGCTGGGCGGGATGACCCGGCGCGGGTTCGTGGGCAAGGTGGCGGCGGCGGGGGCGGCGCTGGCGGCGCCGGCGTTTGTCCCGAACCTGCGGAGCCAGCCGCCGTCGAAGAAATTGAATGTCGCGCTGGTGGGGTTCGGGCCGGGGCGGTGTTGGGCGGCGGCGGCGGACTCGCAGTCGGAGAACGTCGTGGCGGTGTGCGATGTGGACCAAAGGCAGATGGACGCGCTGCTTGCGCAGATGGCGGAGAAAGGGATTGATTACAGCGGGGCGCGCCGGTTCCAGGATTTCCGGAAGATGCTGGACGCGATGGCGGGGGAGATTGACGCGGTGGTGGTGACGACGCCGGACCACAGCCATTTTCCGATTGCGATGGCGGCGATGCAGTCGGGCCGGCATGTGATGGTGGAGAAACCGCTGACCCACACCGTTTGGGAGGCGCGTGAGCTGCAAAAGGCGGCGGCCCATTACAAAGTGATCACGCAGATGGGCAACCAGGGGCGCACAACCGAGGGCATCCGGCTGGTGCGCGAGTGGACCCAGGCGGGGATCCTGGGGGAGGTGCGCGAGGTGAACGCCACGGGGCCGTGGATTGGGGGGGTGTGGTTCAAGCGCCCGGAAGCGTTGCCGCTCAAGGAGGAGCCGGTCCCGGACGGCCTGGATTGGGACACGTGGCTGTGCGGCGTGGCGCACCATCCGTACAGCGGATATTACCATCCCAAGACGTGGCGGGGTTGGTGGGCTTTTGGGAGCGCGACGCTGGGGGATTGGGGGGCGCACACGCTTGAGGCGCCGTGGTGGGCGCTGGACCTGGGGGCGCCTTCGGCGGTCTCGGCCGAGGTGCCCGCGCCGAATCCGGTGCACGCCCCCGCATGCGACGCTGTGGTAACGTTCGAGTTTCCGGCGCGGGGTTCGATGCCGCCGGTCACGCTCAAATGGTACGAAGGCAAGGGGATGCCGATTCCGCCGGACTGCGGTTTGGAAACCGGCGCGGAGGGGGGCAGGGCGATGTTCATGCTGGGGAGCAAGGCCGCCGTGATGACCGGCGGGCGTCCGGACAGTCCGAAAATCGTGCCGGCGGCGAAGATGGAGGAGCTGCGGGGGTCGTTGCCGCCGAAGAGCATCCCGCGGGTGCGGGGCGGGCCGCACAAGGAATTTTTCAGCGCGGTCAAGGGGGAGGGGCCGATGCCGGGATCGCAATTTTCGCATGCGGGGCCGTTGACGGAGTTTTTGCTGCTTGGCGTGATCGCGATGCGCACGGGCAAACGGCTGGAGTGGGATCCTGTGAACTTGCGGATCACCAATGACAAGGAGATGGACGCCATGCTTCGGAACACGCCGCGTCCGGGATGGGACTACCGCGTCTGACAAGGGCGGGGAACCGCCAGGGTGCGCGGCATCCGTGCGGCCGGGGGGGCGGAGGGCGATAGCTGCCCGCGGGCGCGACGAAAGATTTACGGAACCTTTACATTTCTTTGACAACTCCCGACGCGGGGGGAGTAGGATGGAGGCGTGAAAACCATCAATTCCCTCTGTGCGCTTGCCTTGCTGGGGTGCGTAAATGCCGTGGCCGAACCTTCGCTGACGATCTACAACGCCGACTTCGCGGTGGTGCGCGACAGCGTGCCGCTGGACTTGAAGGCTGGGGAAAACGACGTCCGCTTTTCGGGCGCGACGGCGCGGTTGGAACCGGACTCGGTGACCCTGCGGGATCCGGCGGGGAAGGCGGCGTTCCAGATTTTGGAGCAGAGCTACCGGAACGATCCGGTGAGCCAGGAACTGTTGCTCTCCCTGTTCGAGGGGAAGGCCATCGAGTTTCTTTACAAACAGCCGCAGAAACCGGATGAGATTGTAAGCGGGCGGATTGTGCGCAGCGGATACCGGGCCGGGGAAATCGGCCAGCCGGTGGTGGAGGTGGACGGCAAGCTGCGGTTCAGCCTGCCGGGCATTCCGCTGTTTCCGGGGCTGGGGGACGACACCATCCTGGAGCCGACGCTGGCGTGGAAAATCCGTGCGGAAAAAGCGGCGAAGTTTGAGGCGGAGGTGGCCTATTTGACCGGGGGCCTGAGCTGGAAGGCGGATTACAATCTGGTTGCGCCGGAGAAAGGGGACACGCTGGAACTGGCCGGCTGGGTGACGTTCCAGAACCAATCCGGGCGGAGGTTTGAGGAGGCGCGGATCAAGCTGATGGCGGGGGACGTAAACCGGGTGCAGCCGCCGGAGCGGTTCAACCGGGCGAGGGGGATGGCGCTGGCGATGGCGGCGCCGGCGGAGGACCCGGCGGTCACGGAGAAGTCGTTTGACGAGTTTCACTTGTACACGATTTCCCGGCCGGCGACGTTGCGGGATGGGGAGACGAAGCAGGTGGAATTTGTGCGCGCGCCCGGGGTGGAGAGCGGGCGGGTGTACGTGTACGACGGTGCGTTGCTGGGCGGGTGGCGCAGCGGGATGGCGTATGGGGCGGGGGACGGTTACGGGGCGGAGTGCAACAAGAAGGTGAACGTCTATCTGGAATTCAAGAACACGAAGGAGAACAACCTTGGCGTGGCGCTGCCGAAGGGGCGGCTGCGGGTGTACCGGCGGGACACCGGCGGCGGGCTGGAGTTTGTCGGGGAGAACGAGATCGACCACACGCCGAAGGACGAGATGATCCGGGTGCTGTTGTCCAACGCGTTTGACCTGGTGGGCGAGCGGGTGCGCACGAATTTCAAGGTGAACAACGCGAACCGGTGGGCGGACGAGGCGTTTGAAATCAAGGTGCGCAACCGGAAGAAGGAGCCGGTGGAAATCCGGGTGGTGGAGCACTTGTTCCGGTGGGTGAACTGGTCGGTGACGGCGAAGTCGCACGAGTTCACGAAGAAAGACGCGCAGACCATTGAGTTTCGCGTTCCGCTCAAGCCGGACGAGGAACAGACCTTGACCTATTCGGTGCATTACACCTGGTGAGATTGGTGCGCGGGGGGGCTTTCCACCACGAAGAGCACGAAGTTCACGAAGGGGGGAACTTTAACCACGGAAGACCCGGAGCGCACGGAGGGGAAGCCAGGGGGACGGGAGACAGAAGTGGAAGCGGCGTCCCGCCACTTCAGGTTGTTCCAGCGACAAATGGGGCATTTGTGAGGAAGTGGCGGGGCCGCCGCTTAACATGTTGGACCATCAAGACGTATTGCCCTGTCCTGCACGTCTTCTCCGCGCCCTCGACTCTCGACACTCGGCCCTCGACCCCCAAATCTCTCACGGAGCGCAGGGGCTCACGGCGCGGGGACGGCGTTTGTCGGTGGGACCGATACGGAGTGGCAGTTGGGCGGCCCGGCGGGCAGCAGAATCGCCCGCGCACCGGAGGGCGATTTCGAGGCTGCGCAGTCACTCGTCCGGGAGGTCCGGAAGCATCTCCACCCGGAAGAACGTTCGCGGCGGAACCAGGGAGACGGTTTCGGTGTGGCGGGCGCGCGGCCAATGCGAGATGCGAATCAATGCCCGGGCGTTTCCGCGCGTTGCGGGATGAGTTCCAGCGCGCTGAGCGCCACGGTTGATCCCGCTTGTCCCTCAAGGCGCACCGGCAGTTCTCCGGGCGTCTCCAATTCGATCTGTGTGCCAAGCCGGGCCACGCCGTTGTTGGCACCGGGGTTCACAATGCCCAAGTCCTGTCCGCCCGCGCGCACACGGACTGCCGCCGCCTCGTTCCGCCAGGCACGGGGGAAGTGGAGCACCAAGTGGTACCTGCCGGCGGGGACTGTTGTCCCGCCGCGCACATCGGTGGCCGCGACGGCCAGCGTGCCCTCCGCGGAGATCCATCCATGGTCAAGGCCGTCGGCCATGTCCGCGTCGATGCCGGCTTCGAGGCCGGTTTCCTTCTGGCCAAGGGCGATCCACGCCGCGCCGCCGGAATCGAAATGAAAGGTCATCGTGCCGGGTTTGCGGGCGAGGGGATCGTGGTTGGTGGGCATGAAACGCATGCGCAACGGTTCGATTCCCAGGTTCTGGCGTTTTTCGGTGAAAAACGTCATCCACCGTGCCGCGAGGCTGGCGACCTGCCCGCGCTCGCCGGCGGTGGGACCGAGTGCGAGGGCGGCTTGGGAGAAGGCGCGCACCGCATCGGTCTCGGGGCGTTTGGCGAGCGCATCGGGATCGCCGGCCGCACGGATCGCCTGTGCCGCAAAGAACAATCTCACCCAGTCGAGGTAGTGCCGGAAGCAGGCGATGTGCGCCTTGGCTTCGGGTGTGGCGGCGAGCTTGGCCGCGGCTTCCAAGTGCGGGCGGCTTGCTGCCTGCTCGCGATCCACCTCCGCGACGAGTTTCTCGACCTCTTTCCCGGCATTGTCGTCGCTGGTTTCGGTGCGCTTTTTCCCGCGGTCAAGCGGAGCGAATTGCTCTTCGGTTTCGCGCCCGAACGTTTTTCCCTTGGTGCTCCATGCCTGGAGGAACTTTGCGAATTCGTCCGCGGCATCGGGACCCACGGTGTCGGCCGCCATGCGCTTGCAGGCGTCGGCGTGGGTGAGGCTCTTTCCGCTTTCCCAGAGGCGGTCCCAGGCGCTGCGGAAGTAAATGTCGAGCGGGCGGGTGAGCCAGATGACACCTGCCAGCCCGTTGAACTTCATGGCTTCGAGGTTGCCGGGGAGATCTTGGGGAAGCCCGAGGGGCGGGCCGCACTGCCTGCCATCGTCGTGGTGCACGTAGGCGATCGGCGTCAGCTTGCGCTGCGCGCCGATGGCCGACCAGCGCTCCCGGTTTTTTGCCGATCCGCTGCCCACGGCGTTTGCGTAGTCCTTGAGGTAGAAAGGCGCCGCGGGAGGGAAAACCCGGTGAGCGACGCTGAATTTGTCCTCCGCCCATGTCCACGAGCCAAAGCCGATCTCGATGTCGTCGCGACCGAGTTCCGCGAGCGCGCGCTGCCACGCGGCATGCACCCGGCTGGCGTAGTAGATGCCGGCCTCCGCCGATTTCTGGTCGAGGCCGGCGGTCCTGGCTTCGAGGTCGGCGCGCCAAGCCTCGGGCAGCTCCCCGGACGCAAGGTCCATCACCGGACTCATGTGCGGTGCTCGCACCCAGATGACGAGCCGATCGATGGCCGGGATGGCGGCGGTGATCGTTTTAAGGAATTGCTTGTGCCAGGCATAGCCGCCAGGGCTTTCCGGGTTGATAAGCCGGGTGCTGCCTCGCTTGGTGATCTCCCCGGGCTGGAGCACGGCTTCGATCATCGGCTGCGGATGGGCCTCCGCGGTGTCGACGTCGATGGCCCAAACGGTCTTGAGGCCAAAGCGGTGCGCCTCCTCGAAGACCGCCCGCATCTGGTCGCGCGAGGCGGCCACGCGCTTGTCGTCGGGGACCTTGGCGGCCTCGGCTCCGAACCATGCCTCCTGGAACAATCCTTCAGCCCCGGGGATGTTGCGCACGTCGGTGATGTGCTCGACGGCGTAGGTGCGCCCTTTGCGTGTCGAATTGATCCAGCCCACCGGGCGCTCGTGGCCGTTGAGTTCGAATCCCAGCAGCGGATCGTTCGCGTAGGTGTGCAACAGGATGTGCGTGGCGCGCATCCGCGCGGCGCGGCGCACGAAGTCGAGCCACTCCTCGCGGCTCCATGTCGAGCAGCCGCTGAGGAAGTTCGGCCACGCCATGATCCCGCGCTCCTCGGCCAGCGGCCAGTCCGTGAAATCCCAGCCCTCGAATGAGAACGGCCCGCCGCGCGCCGACTCGTGCGCCGTCCGGCTCAGGTAAAACCCTACGCCGTGCGCGCGTTCGAGAGTCGCATACACCCCATCCAGCAGTGCCTTGGGAGTCGCAGCCCGGATTTCTCCCGCCTCGCCGCCCGATGTCGGGACCGTCGAAACCCGGAATTCCCCTGGCTGCGCGCCCGGCATCTCCGGGTCCAGAACAAGCTGGATCGTTCCGGCGGCAGGCGCTCCGCCTCCCCGGGGCTTCACGACAAATTTGTCCGAAGGGTGAACCTCGCCAACGAACTTTGCCAACTCGGCCGCTGCCGTCTCGCCAACGACCCCCGCCGCAGGATCAACCTGAATGGCAACCTCCCGCGCCTTCAGGGCCGCGGAAAAGAAAAGCATGACGGTAACGAAGGAAACAAACTTCATGGGAGTTGCTTGGGATCGAATGGAAGAAAAAGATGCCACCGCAGGGCGATGGTATCTCTCTCGAAAATTGTGGGTTGACCGGGATGTCAATGCAGGCGGCGGATAGCAACCGCCAGAGCACCGAGACCTCCGACCAGCAGGGCGGCCGTGCCGGGTTCGGGAATTGCGGCGATCGCAACGGCCACATGGGAAAACTGCGGGCTGGTCGTTGTTCCTCCGGCCCAGCTCCATGAGAAGGAGTCCGCACCGGCGGTGGGGATCGTCTCATAACCGGCGGCTGCCTTGATACGGGTATTCTGTGTGTCCGGTAATGCAGGCCTGAAGTCCGTGAACCACGTTGTCTGGCCCGTGCCGTTTACGGAGATCGTATTGCCAGGATCCTTGAGCGTCAACGCGGTGATCACGAATGCGTTGTTGCTCGTGGTTGTGCCGCTCACCGTCGAGCTGGAATTGGTGTTGCCGCCGCTCGTGCCGAAGACCGCCGGCGCATTGCCGTCGGTGTCATACAGACTGAAAACGCTGATCCCCACGCCGCGGTCCAAACCCGTGATGTTGTAGGTCAGGTTGCTGGTGCCTGTTGGGGGATTGAGGAGATAGTAAAAGCTCGTCCAGAGCCGGTCGCTGCCATCGGTTCGAAGGCCCGCCTCGAGCAAGGTGAAATTGGTGCCGCCATACGAAAGATCGGTGACCGTCAAGCCGGTCGTGCTGGCTTCGCGCGCGTGGACAACGGCCACCAGCATCCTGCCGGAGTTGTTGCCGACCGTGAGGGCATTTGTGCCGCTGCCGCCCGATGGTCCAAGGCCGATGCTTTGGAAGCCGTTGCTGCTTCCGAAGCCGGAGTCAATGAGGACTTGGGCGTTGAGGGGGGCCGGGGAGGCCAGAAGCAGAAGTGGCAGCCCGAGCACGAAGAATTTGGCGATTGACGCTTTCATTGCACTTAGACTACAGGAATGGCGGACCGGGTCTTGCACGGGACCGGGAAGTTTTTGAATAAAACCACGGCCAGCCTGGTTCGAGAATAAAGCCATCGAAGGCGCTTAAGAATGGATGCCCACACCCAGTTTCTCGCCCAGACGCTTGGCTTCCGGCTGGGGTGGGCAAGCCGCGCCCATACGAGCAAGCTGCGGGCATACCCGTGGCGGACCGACTGGATGATGCGCGTGTTCCAGGTCCGGGACGGGCACGCGACGGTCGAGCTGCGGGATGGCTCCCGGTTCAGGGTGGCGGCGGGAGAAAGCTACCTGATTCCGTCGTGGGTCCAGTTCCGGCACCAGTTTTCCAGCGGTTCGTCGAGGATAGTGCGCGGGGCGGTGTTCCGGTTTGAAAGCGCCGGCGCGTTTGATCCGCTTGAGGATTACGATTTGCCCTATCAATTGGGGCGGCCCGACGCGGAACGCATCGGCGCGATCACCGACCGGATTGCCGGGTGCGCGGGCGGGGAGGAGGGAATGAGCGGCCTGCCGGCCGCCGCGCGCCTTCACGGGCTGGGCATGGAACTCCTGGAGGCCATCCTTGCGCGCGCGGCGCCGCGTCCGGATCATGGCGCGGCGGCGATGGCCCGGATGCGGCTGGAGCCGGCGATTCGGGCGATGGCAGGCCGGCTGGACGCGTTGCCGGCGGTCCGGGAGCTCGCAGCCTGCGTCCATCTCTCCGCGTCCCATTTCGCGGCCTGTTTCAAGAAAACCTACCGGACCACGCCGATGGAGTTTCACCGCCGTCTGCGGCTCCGGCATGCCCAGCACCTGCTGCTGCACTCCCCGCGGGAGATTGCCGGGATCTCCCAGGAATGCGGATTCTCGGACCAAGCCCATCTCACGCGGGCGTTCAAGCGCGCGTTTGGGGTTGCGCCGCGGGCGTTTCGGGTGCGGGCCGCCTCATTGGCCCCTGGCGCGGCATCCCCTTGGGAGCCGAAATAGGGCGGGCTGGCAGTTTAGAATCCGAACAGCCTGGGGAGAAAGAGGGTGAGTTCGGGAACGAAGGCCACGAGCAGGAGCACGGCCACCATGGCGGCGTAAAGCGGAATCAGGGGGGGATCACCCGATGGATGCTGGTTTCGCCCACGGCGGCGGCCAGGGACAGGCCGGCGCTTCGCGGCGTCATGCCGTCCGCCAGCCATGCTGCCAGGATCATGGTCCGTGAGCAGGGCGGGTGGAGCGGTGAGGCAAGAACGGAGGTGCGGGGATGGGGGCGCGGGGGCGTTAGGGTTTGCCGCGGAGGCGCTTGAGTTCGGAGCGCCGCCGTTTGGATTCGAGGATGCGGCGCTTGAGGCTGCGCGGTTTGGGGCGGCGGCGGCGGCGGTCGCGTTCCCGTTCGTCCTGGCGCGCGAGGCGTTGGCTCTCGCGTTGCGCATGGAACGCGGCGGCGAGCCGGCAGGCGGCGGCGTCGCGGTTCATGGCCTGGGAGCGGTGTTCGCGGGCGACGACGGTGAGTCCGGTGGGCTTGTGGAGCAGGCGGACGGCGGTGCTGACTTTATTGACGTTCTGGCCGCCGGGGCCAGGGGAACGCGCGAAGGATTCCTCGACGCCGGCGGGGTCGATGCCGGCTTTGCGAAGGGCGGCGAGCGCGGCGGGGCTCATGGAACGACG
>CAYSZK010000008.1:6842-65272 GCA_964435495.1 uncultured Verrucomicrobiales bacterium | reverse complement strand
ACAGTTCAACGTGTGGGGCGAGCAATCGGGGCACCTGATTTTTCTGGACCACTCGACGACGGGGGACGGGGTGGTGAGCGCGTTGCAGGTGTTGCGGGTGATGCGGGAGCAGGGGAAGCGGCTGAGCGCCTTGCGCGGCGTGATGCGGCGGTATCCGCAGAAGCTGGTGAGCCTGAAGGTGGCGCGGCGGGTGGCGTTGGAGGATTTGCCGGAGGTGGGGGCGGCGGTGCGGGCGGTGGAATCGGAGATGGGCAAGGCGGGGCGGGTGGTGCTGCGGTACTCGGGGACGGAACCGAAAATCCGGTTGTTGCTAGAAAGCCGGAATGCGGGCAATCTGGACGGCATGGCGGAACGGATTCTGGAACCGATCCGCCGCGCATTGGGCGGGCCATGAGACGGAGCGGCATGATTTTTGGCGGAGAACGAACAAGGAGACACGGAAATGAAAATCTTCATTGATACGGCGGATGTGAACGAAATCCGGCAGGCGTCGGAGATGGGGTTGGTGGACGGGGTGACAACGAATCCTTCGCTGGTGGCGAAGACGGGCCGGTCCTTCCGGGATGTGCTGCGCGAAATCCTGGAGGTGGTGGACGGGCCGGTGAGCGCGGAGGTGGTGAGCACGGACAAGGAGGGGATGCTGCGGGAGGGGCGCGACCTGGCGGCCCTTCACGAGAACATCGTGGTGAAGGTGCCGCTGATTGCGGAGGGACTGAAGGCGGTGCGGGTGCTGGCCGAGGAGGGGATTCGGACCAACGTGACCCTCTGTTTCTCGGCGCCGCAGGCGTTGCTGGCGGCGAAGGCCGGGGCGTCGTACATCAGCCCGTTTGTGGGGCGCCTGGACGACATTTCGTGCGAGGGCATGAACCTGATTGAGGACATCCGGACGATCTACGACAATTACGGGTTTGAGACCGAAATCCTGACGGCGTCGGCGCGGAGTCCGATGCATTTTCTGGAGGCGGCGAAGCTGGGCAGCGACGTGATCACGGCGCCGTTTTCGGTGCTGTTGCAGTTGCTCAAGCATCCGTTGACGGACATCGGACTGAAGAAGTTCCTTGAGGACTGGGAGAAGGCGAAGCCGTGAGGCTGGGCGCGGCGGCGGGAACGGCGTGAGGGTGTTGAGGCCGGATTTTGCGAAGCGCGGCGGGGTGGTGGTTGCCATCGCGCAGGACGCGGCGACGCGCGAGATATTGATGCAGGGGTACGCCGACGCGGCGGCGTATGAGGAGACCCTGCGGACCGGGGAGGCGGTGTATTATTCCACTTCGCGCAAGTGCCGGTGGAAGAAGGGGGAGAGTTCGGGGCATGTGCAGGTGGTGCGCGACGTGCTGGTGGACTGCGACGGGGACACGGTGATCTATGTGGTGGAACAGAAGGGCGCCGGGGCCTGCCACACGAATGCGCGAAGTTGTTTCTATCGGCGGTTTGACGGGACCTACCTGGAACCGGTAAAAGACGGGGAGAAGGAGCGGATGGAGTGGGTGGACTTGCCGGTGGCGGCGGGTCTGGGTCGCGCGGGCTGAGGCGGCGGGCCGGGGCGAAGGCCGCTGCCGCGGGGCTTGTGGAAAGGGGGATGCGGTGCGAGGGTACCGGGATGAAGCGAGTACTCGCGGGCGGGGTGGGTTTCGGGTTGTTGGCGGCACTTTCCTTGGCCTGGGCACAGAATTGGGCGCCGTCGTACGAGGAGGCGAGGAAGGCCTCGGCGGAGTCGGGGCGCCCGCTGTTGCTGGTGTTTTCCCACCGGGACTGGTGGTGGACGTGCTCGCAGTTCAAGGCTGCGACGCTGGACCAGCCCCAGTTCGCGGCGTTTGCGCGGACGAATTTGACTTTGTTGTCGGTGGAGGGTTCCGCGGCAGGCGCCAAAGGGCGGTTGGGCGGGATGGACCTGGTGAAAAAATACGGGGTGCGCGTCTATCCAACGGTGGTCCTTGTGGGACCGGACGGGAAAGTGTTGACCATGGTGGACTATCCTCCGGGCGGCGTTCCCGGGTTGATCAGCAACATCAAGCCGTTTTTGGGCGCCGCGCCGGGTGGCGTTCCGGCGGGCACCAACGCGCCGCCGCGGCGCGGGGCGGTGGTGCTGGATTTGACAACGGGCAAGATGTCAGGACAGACCAACGCGGGCGCGGGCGGCGCGCAGGTCCTGGATTTGGACAAGCTGCGGGCCGGCGGGAAGTAGGCGAAAGGAAAGCGGGAGCGAAGGGGCGGCCGGGCGTTTTCAAGAAGCGCGCGCCAGTCTGGCGCGCACGGTGTCGCGCATCCCGGGTTCCGGCCGCGGCGGGTTCGGTTCGCGGCGCGGGGAGCGTTCGTTTATACTGAAGGCATGACGGTGGAGAATCCATTCCCGGGCATGAACCCGTTCCTTCAGCGGCGCTGGGGGGACGTGCATGTGAAGCTGATTGCCTACATTGCCGATGCGCTCGCAGAGCGGCTTCCTCCCGATCTCACGGCCCGGGGCGAGGAGCAGGTCACGTTGCACGGCGCGGAAGGCTGGCATGAGGGTTTCCTGCGGCCCGACGCCGCCGTGGTGGAGCCGCTCGGGTTTGAGCCGCCGTCGGGATGGCAGCCGCGGGCCGAGGCGGACGTGGCCGTGGCCGAGCCTTTGCGGATCCCGGTGCCGGAGGAAACGGAGCGCTGGGTTGAAATCCGCACCATTGACGGACGGGTAATTACGGTCATCGAGGTGCTCAGCCCGCACAACAAAGAACGCGGCGCCTCCGACTACCGCTCCCGCCAGAAGGTTTACCTGCGTTCGGATGTCAACCTCGTCGAGATCGATCTCTTTCGCGGCGGACAGCATGTGCTGGCCTTTCCCGTGGAGAAACCGGGTCCTCCGCCGGCCGGCACGCGCTATCTTGTCAGCGTTGCGAGGGCAGCCGACCCGACCGTCCGGGAAGTGTACCAGGCCGGCCTGCGCGATCCGCTTCCCAACATTCGCGTGCCGCTGCGCCCCGGCGAAAACGATGTGGTCCTCGAGTTGAAGCCGTTGATTGACCGTTGCTACCGCATGGGGCGGTACTGGATGGTTGACCACCAATCGCCGCTTGATCCGCCGCTCACCGGCGATGAGGTTGATTGGGTCGGGAAGGTGCTTGCGCGGGCGAAAGCCGAAGCGCGGTAATGGCGGCCGCCGCTGTTTTGCTGTGTTCGTCATCCTCCGTTCCGGGGCCGGGGAGGCGGGGCATCATTCGGCGCGGGGGTTCCAGTAGCCGTTGGCCTCGTCGGGGCCGAACCAGCCGAGTTTGAGGGCGTCGGCGTCGCCGCCGTAGGGGTTGTAACCGGCGTCGCGGAAGTCCATGGCTTCGAGCGAGGCGTGGCCGTCGCACCAGGCGGCGATGGCTTTTCCGCCGGCGCGGAAATGGACGCTGGGCGTGGGCCGGAATCCGGAGGGGCCGTCGCCGAAATCCCAGTAAGGGGGTTCGCAGTAGGGGTATTCCTGAACGCCGTCATTGCGGGCGAGGGCGGTGGTGGTAAACATGACCGTGCGCGCGGGGCGGGGGACATTGGCGGGGCGTTCGGGAATGCGCAACCCGGTTGCCTTGTCGTAGGCGCCGCCCGGGAGGCCGCCGATGTACGAGGCGTTGTAGCCGTAACCGCCGGAACCTTCCTCAAAGGTCGAGGAAGACTTTTTCTCGGAGGCGAAGAGCGGGCAGACGCGGACGCGGCCGTCGCGGCCCATATAGGGGGCGAGAAGGCCCTGGGCCGGGTCCCATGGTTTGGATGGCGAGGTCCGTTTGCCGCACCAACGGATGAGGTTCTTGCGGTCGTCGGCGGGAACGTAGGCGCCGTTGTCGGCGGCGTAGGCAATGTTGGCGTTGGCGAGGCCGCGAAGGTTTTGGATGCTCACGGCCACCTGGCCGCGGCGCCGGGCTTCGCTCAGGGCGGGGAATGCGAGCGCGGCGAGCAGGCCGATGATGGCGACCACGACCAGCAACTCGACAAGAGTGAATGCGGCCAATGGGACGCGGCGGGGGAGGGAGGTCATGAGGCGGGGCCAATGACGCGGACGCGCAGCAGGCCGAGCCGCGGGTTGGGGGCGGAGGGTGGATTCTCGACACGGACCCTGCGGTAAACGCCAATGGAGCGGATGGGATCGGCGGACGACTCGGTGATGACGGGCGCGGCGGGCGCGACGGGGGCGCACGCGCCGCCTTGCGCGGAGCGGGCGATCACCGTCCAATGGACGCCGTCGCCGCTGGCTTCGATTTCATAGATGAGGTCGGTGTTGCGGACGTCGCGTGTGAACTCGATGGTGAGATTGCCGTTGGTGATGAGGCCGGCGACGGCGCCGGAGGCGTCGTGGAGGCGCGGGTCGCGGCCGAAGGCGTATTCCTGGAGGGCGGTGAGGCCGTCGCCGTCGAGGTCGGAACCGGCGCCTCCGGCCTGGTCCGTCCGCGCGCGCCAGGCGGAGAAGGAGTTGGTTTGCGAGATGGCGCCGATGGCTTCGAGATCATGGCCGCCGGAGCCGATGGTCTGCCAGGGGTCGTGGATGGGGTTGCCGAGGGAATCGCGAACGGTGCCGTTGCCGACGATGTCCACCAGACGGACGTAGCGAATGGCGGCGAGATCGAGCAGGCCGCCGGTGACGAGGGAGTTGGTTGCGAGGGCGGCAAGGTCGAAAGGCGTGCCCCAGCACGCGCCTTCGCCATTGGCGTGTTTGCCGGCGAGATTGAAGATGCCCGTGGGCTCGAGGGAACCGTACTGGCCCACGGCCGAGGCTGTCAGGGAAATGGCGGGAAACCGGGCGAAATGGGCGCCGTCCGAGGAGACTTCCACAAAGGCAAGTTCGCCGAAGATGCCGCCGGCTCCGGCGCCGCCGAGGTTGAAGAGGGCGATGAGGCCGTTTTCGAACACGGCAAAATCGGCGCCGGGCATGTCGGCAATGGGCAGGGCGAACTGGAGGGTGATGGTTCCCGCGGGCGTGTTGGTGTTGGCGGCGTCGCCAAGGGAAACCACATCAAAGTTGTCGCCGGTCACGCGCCCCAGGGCGGTTGCCGTGTTGGTCCAGGAGGCGGCGACGCCGGGGGCCGGGGAATAGGAAACGACCGAAGACGCCCACGCGGAGAACAACGGATTGACGAAGTTGGTGGCGTCCTCCGCGGGCGTGACGCCGGCGCCGGCCGGCCCGGTGAAACCTGGGACCGGCGCGTCAAAGGCGTTGGCGGCGTCGTTGGCGGCGGCGGAGTAGGGGCCCGCCCACGCGGTGGCGTGGGCGAGGAGCCAGGAGGCCGCAAGGACCCACGGCGCCCTGAGTGTGGATGACGGACGTTTCATGGCCGGCGGCGGCGCAGGGCGGCGGCGGCGGCGCAGAGCGCAAGGGCGAGCAGGGGCGCGCCGGGCTCGGGAATCAGGAGGAACACGGAAGACTGGCCGGCGCCGAAGTCTGTGACGGTGACCAGGACGTTGGTGCCAAGAGCCGACAAGGGGCCGAAGCTGTTGGGTGTGCCCGCCACGACAAGCTCCGTGAGGCTGGTGAGGTCGAAGAGGCTGAGCACAGCGGAGTCATAATAGGCGAAGACGCCGCTGTTCGGGCCAGCGGCCAGCGAACCGAACGATCCGCCGTCGAATATCTGACCTGTGGGCGGGTCCAGGGTGATGACCGTGCCGCCGATGGCGCCGGTGACAGCCGCCGCGCTGAACCGATAGAGGCCGCCATTGGGCGAGAGACCAGCGAAGGTTGTGGCGCCGTAGAGCAGATTGCCGTCCCCGTCGAGCAAGGAGGGGCCCGAGTAATCCGCCGTCTCCAGGATGGCGTCGAGGGTTCCGGATAGGAGATCGACGGCCGAGACCCTGTTGGAGGCAAAGAAGCCGCCGGGATTGTGGGACACGAAGGCGTTGGTTCCGTGGAACGCGAGGTCGTAGATGCCGGGGATCAAGGCGTTGGTTGTTCGTCCCGAACCGTCCAGCTCGCTGGACTCGAGCCAGCCGTTGCCGCCAAGGTCGGTGTAACCGAAGTAGAGCTTGTTGCTGTGGACGCGGACGAAGCTTCCGAAGCGGTTGGTGCCAAGGCTGGCGAGTTCCGTGGCGTTGGAATAGCCGCTGGCCGCGGTGCGGCGCACCAGGCGGGCGTTGTTGCCGAAGGCGCCCTCGATGGTGTAGGCGTTGTTGTTCGCGTCCGTGCCCAAGCCGCCAATGGTGAGGCCCGGGAGGGAGGTGAACTGGTAATAGGCGGAATAAGCGCCTGTGGGGTTGATGGTCTGCCCGTTTGCATGGCCCGCGGCGAGCAGGAGCGCCGCGCCCAACGCAAGGGGATTCAATTTCTTCATGTCCGGTCTGTCTTTCCAGGTTGTCGAGAACCTGGGGACGCCGGAGGGCGCCGGGGAGGCGCCTTGGGGCTGCTCAGGCTCTCATTCTTCATTTTTGCGATGAAGTTTTTCCGCGCCGCGGCCCGTTTGGGACGCGGCACGAATGAGAGGAACAGGCCGGGATGTTCGGACTCCGGGCTTCGAACCTCGCCCCCGCCTTCACCTCCGCCTTGCGGCGCAGACTGGCATGATGAGGGTTTGTAACCCGATACCGCAGCGCAACTGTCCCCGTATCTCACGGGGTTCCCCGCGGCCAATTCCACCGGGCGGATGGCACCCGCCACCCGCCCAACTTCCAAAGAGCTCCAAAGAACGGCGGCGCCCGTTGTGGGCGCCGTAAGAACGGGTCAGGCCGCCACGGCCACCGGGCGGCGGACGCGGGCCAGGGCCATGGCCGCCGCGAAGACGCCGGTGAAGACCAGGTCGGAGGCCAGCGAATTGCGGAAGAAGGTCCATGTGGGCGGGAGGCCGGGGACGCCGGTTGTGAGGGCCTGGACCCAGCCTGCGAACGTTTTCGCGTAGGCGGGGTTGGTGAAGAACGAACCGGTGTTGGTGAGGACGTAGAACAGGACCGAGCCGGCGAGGCAGCCGCCGATCACGGTGAAGGCGTTGGCGCGGAGGGCGACCCGCGTGCCGATGCCCCATGCGGCGAGATACGCGCCATAAGAGAAGAGCATTTCCCAGGAGAGCAGCGGCAGGCCGTAGTGGGCGTTGAGGACGAGGTCGCAGGCCAGGAGCGCGCCGAAGGCGGCGGGGAGCGAGAGTGCGCCGCGCATCCAGACGCCGGCGCAGAAGGCGATGGCCATGGCCGGGGCGAAGTTCGGAGGGAATCCGAGGATGGGCGAGAGGATGCGGTAGGCAACAACGGCGAGGATTAGGGCGAAGGCGGTTTTCACGGTGCGCAGGATTAGAAGATTCGCGGCTGGTGTCCAGAAAAAAAAGCGGGTTTCCGGAGCGGGGATTTCGGGGGAGGTGTGGAAGCGGCGTCCCGCCGCTTAACAGTCCGACCCGTCCCCGCGCGATGGCGCCACCCCACGGCACCTCGCTTGGCTCCACCGTCCTCCGTCTGTCCGGCGCGTTAAGCGGCGGGACGCCGCTTCCACTCGGGGTGGCTACGGATGTAGGTCTCGAAACGTTGCAGGTCTTCGGGGGAACGCACGATATGGTCGAATGATTCTTTCTGCCAGACGGGGCGCATGGAATCCGGCAAACGGCCGGATTCGGTCCATTTGCTGGCCCGGTTGTTCCACCAAGGTTCCAGGCGCCGGGCCGCGGCCTGCACCTTGACGATTTGCTTGGCAGTGAAGCTCTTCCATGAGTGCAGAATGGCGCTTAGGTCATGGCCTGGCAACGGATTGGCGAGGACGTGGACATGATTTGCCGCGACCACGAAGTCGCCCAGATGAAGCCTTTTGCCGTCGAAGTGGATGATGGCGCGGCGCACGATGGCATGGCATTCGGGAATCGCGAGGACGCAGGAACCCGCGGCTTGATCGAGCCATTCCTCCAGGCGGGCGGAAAAGGTGGCGTGGAATTCGCGGGTTTCGGCCGGCGAGTGGGGTTTGGGGTGTGAAGCAAGCCAGGCGTTGCGGTCGCGGGTCCAGGCGTCCAAGCGTTCTTTGGGAAGGGAATCGGCGAGGCGGAACGTAATGAAATAGAGGACTGCATCCTGGCGCCAATGGGGGAGGTTGGTCCGGGTTTGGCGGAGGTCCGCCCATGGGTTGAAGAAGGGTGGGTTGGCCGGGGATTGCATGGGATGCAGGGTTTCGCGTCGGCGTGGTGTGTCGAGTCAATTCGCGTGGAAGCGGCGTCCCGCCGCTTAACACTCCGACCCACCCGCGCGCTGTGGCGCCACCCCACGGCACCTCCCTTCGCTCCACCATCCTTCGTCTGTCCGGCGCGTTAAGCGGCGGGACGCCGCTTCCACTTCCACTCTTCCACTCCACTTCGGGGTTGACGGGTGGCCGGGGAGGATATTAGGTGGGCGGAGCGCGGAATTATGGCGGACGAAGTAAGCTACGTATTGATCAATCCCTACACGCTGCTGAAGTCGCGCACCGGGAACATCCTCAACCGCCTGCTTTCGCGCACGGCGCTGGATTTGGCGGCGGTTCGGATGTTCGCGCCGGGCGCGGCGATGGCGCGGGCGTACGCGGATTGCATCCGGGCGACGGGCGACGCGCACGACCGGCGGGTGCGGCAATATATCCGGGAGTACGTGCTGAAGAATTACAGTCCGGACAAGCGGACGGGGGCGAGGCGGCGGGTGATGGCGGTGTTCCTGCGGGGGGAGGACGCCGTGGCGCGGGTCCGGGAGGTGGTGGGCCGCATCCGGGAGGATCATTCGGCCGGGGAAACGATCCGGGACACGTACGGTGATTACGTATTGGACGACGACGGCAAGGGGGTGCGCTATTTCGAGCCGGCGGTGCTGGCGCCGGCGACGGCGGCCGGGGCGCGGGAGCGGTTGGCGGTGCTGGCGCGTTTTTGGAACTCGGACGGCGGGTTTCTGGAGGGCGCGGGGCGGTCGGGGCGGACGGAGCGGACGCTGGTGATGTTGAAACCGGACAACTTCCGGTATCCGAGCGGGCGTCCGGGGTTGCTGGTGGACGCGTTTTCGAGGACGGGATTGCGGATCGTGGCGGCGAAGATGCACCGGATGAGTGTGGCGGAGGCGGAGGAATTTTACGGGCCAGTGCTTCCGGCGGTGGTGGAGGCGCTGGGACCGGAGGCGGGGCGGGCGCGGTACGAGAAGCTGGTGGAGTTCATGTGCGGCCGGGCGCCGTCGGCGTGTCCGGCGGGGGAGCGCGAGCGTCCGGGGACGGCGCGGGTGATGGTGCTGGTGTATGAAGGAGCGGACGCGGTGCGCAAGGTGCGCGCGGTGCTGGGGCCGACGGACCCGGAGAAGGCGCCGCCTGGGACGGTGCGGCGGGAATTTGGGACGAGCATGATGATCAACGCGGCGCACGCGTCGGACTCCGAGGCTGGCGTGGCGCGGGAGACGGCGATTTTGAGGCCTGGGGAGGACGGGTTTGACCTTGAAATCGCGGCTTTCCTCCGCGCGAAGAACGGCTAGGGTTCGTTTCCTCAAACGGAACGCAACGCAACGGAAGGAAGAGTTTTATGGAAGCAGCAGAACGCACACAGCAGATCACGCCATCGCAGACGCTGGCGATTGAAGCCAGGTCGAAGCAGATGAAAGCGGCGGGGGAGGACGTGGCGAGTTTCGCCGCGGGCGAGCCCGACTTCGACACACCCGAACACATCAAGGCGGCGGCGATGGGCGCGCTGGAGGCCGGGTTCACCAAGTACACGCCGTCCTCGGGCCTGCCGGAGCTGCGGCAGGCGGTCGTGGAGAAGCTGGAGGCGGACAACGGGGTGAAGTACGAACCGTCCCAGGTGATCGTGAGCTGCGGGGCCAAGCATTCCTGCTTCAACGCGATCCTCGCGGTGGTGAACCCCGGGGACGAGGTGTTGATTCCCGCGCCGTTCTGGCTGAGCTATCCGGAGATGGTGAAGCTGGCTGGGGGCGAGCCGTACATTGTGGAGACGACGGCCGCGACAGGGTACAAGCTGACGCCGGAGCAATTCCGGGCGGCGATCTCGCCGAGCACCAAGCTGGTGATCTTGAACACGCCCGGCAATCCGACCGGCGCGGTGTACACCGAGGAGGAGCTCGTGGAGCTGGCGGAGGTGGCGCAGGACGAGGACGTGTTCATCCTGAGCGACGAGATTTACGAGAAACTGATCTACACCGGGGCGCCGCATGTGAGCATCGCGTCGTTCAGCGCCGACATCCAGGAGCGGACAATCACCGTCAACGGTTTCAGCAAGACCTATGCGATGACCGGCTGGCGGCTTGGGTACCTGGCGGCGCCCAAGGCGATCGCGGCGGCCATTGACGGGTTGCAAAGCCACAGCACGTCCAACGCTACGTCCTTCGCGCAAAAAGGGGCGATGGCGGCCTTGAAAGGGCCGCAGGATTGCGTCGGGGAAATGCGCGCGGAGTTTGCGAAACGGCGGGCGCGCATGATCGAGCTGTTGAAGGCGACGCCGGGCATCGGGCTGGTCGAGCCGGCCGGGGCGTTCTACGCGCTGCCGGACATCTCGAAGTTCGGTTTGGGGTCGGCGGAGTTCGCCTCGAAATTGCTGGAAACCGAGAAGGTGGCGGTCGTGCCGGGCATCGCGTTCGGGAACGACCAGACGGTGCGGTTCAGCTACGCGTGCGGCATGGAGAACATCGAGAAGGGGATGCACCGCTTCACGAGGTTCTGCCGGACGCTGCTCTGAGGCGCGCCGGGACCGCGGCGCGGGACCTGCCATGGAACCGATCCGGTTTGAGCCAATCTACCAGGAACGGGTATGGGGCGGGCGCCGCCTGGAGACGGCCCTGGGTCGGCGGCTGCGGACCGCGGCGCCCGTGGGCGAGTCGTGGGAGGTCGTGGACCGTCCCGAGGCGCAGAGCGTGGTGGCGTCAGGAACTGGGCGGGGCGGGACGCTGCACGATTTGTGGACGGCAAAGCGCGCCGCGGTGTTTGGAACCCGGGCGCCCGACACCAGCCGGTTTCCGGTTCTGGTGAAGCTGCTGGACGCGGCGGACAAGCTTTCGCTGCAGGCGCATCCTCCGGCGGACAAGGCCGGGGCGATGGGCGGAGAGCCGAAGACGGAGATGTGGTACCTTTTGGACGCGGCGCCGGGGGCGGAGCTCTTCGCGGGGTTGCGGCGGGGAGTGACGCGGGAAACGTTTGCGAAGGCGCTGCGGGCGGGCCCGGGGGTGGCGGATTGTTTTCACCGGATTCCGGTGCGCACCGGAGATTGCATGTTTGTGCCGTCGGGCAGGGTGCACGCGATTGGGGCGGGCTGCCTGATCGCGGAGATTCAGCAGAACTCGGACACGACCTACCGCGTTTATGACTGGGACCGAAAGGGCTTGGACGGCAAGCCGCGGGCGTTGCATCGGGAGGAGTCGCTTGCGGCGATAGATTTCGAGGACTTCGAGCCTGGCCTGCAACCCTGCGGCGCCGATCCTTTGGTGAAATGCCCATGGTTCACCGTTCGAAGCCACAAGGTGGAACAGCGGCGGGAGTTGGGGGCCGGCGAGACATTCACGCTTGTGCTGGTAACGGAGGGCACGGCCCGGGTCGCGGGGGAGCCTGCGGGCCGCGGGGATTGGGTACTCGTGCCGGCGGAGGCGGGAGAGTTCTATGTGGAGGCGGAGGCCGGGCCGTGCGCGATTTTGAGCGTGGGCTGGTGAAGGCGCCGCGGTTGGCCGCGGGTCAGTTTCCCGGCGCCGGAGGCGGAGGCCAACGCAGGATCGACGTCCGGTTCACCGGGAGCGCGACGTGGAAGAACGCGAGATTTTCGCTGGCGTGGCAGGCGTTGCAGGATTGGGTAAAGGCGGCCATCCCGCTGGGAAAGGCCGCGCCATCCCTGGCGGCGATGATTGTTTCGAGGGGCGCCAGGCCGGTCCGGTAGAAGACTTGGTAGGACTTTTCCCTGTTGGGGCGGCGCTGGCGGGCGAGGTCCATGGCCAGCCGGATTTTCCCGATTTGATACTTGGCGTGCTCCCAATTTCCGTCGAGGCCGGCCCAATAGAGCTCCTGGAAGCGGTAGCCGATTTCGGGCATGGCGACGTCGTTGCCGCGGAGCTGATTGGCGATGGCGCCAAATTTTTCTTTGGCGGAACCCTTGAGCCAGCCATCCTTGCCGACGGGTTGGCTGGTCTCGGAGCACGCGGTGAGGAGGGAGGCGGACAAGGCGAGGGCGGGCAAGAGCCGGGGCATGGAGGAGGACGCTGGAGAAATCGGGGCGAAACTCAAGCCGGGAGGTGTCAAGGAACACCGACCCCAGGGGTCAGTCCTGGACTTTGACACCTCCGCGGCGGCGGGCCAGGACGAGGGCTGTGGCGGCAAGGAGCAGCAGCGGCGCGGCGGGTTCGGGGACAAAACTGACCGAGAGAACCGGAGGATCAAAACCCGCGTGCACGTCGGTAAAGCCCCAGATGATCTCGCTTTCCATGTCTCCGGGCATGGGATACGGCCCGGGCGACCAGGATGCCATCCGTCCGGTAAGAACGACGAGGCCGCCCAAGTGGCTGTTGAGATACCCAACGCCGTCTTCGTTGAAGGTGAAGGTGATCGTGCCGGGCGTAACGCCCCCCGTTCCAAAGGTAAACGGCTCAAAGAGGTTGGTGTCCGTGCCCATGGTCTCGAACATCGTCATGGCCGTCCCGACCGTGAGGGATGTGGAGAGAAACGCGGGCGCGGGGAAGGGGGTGCCGGTGACCCGGAAGGTTTCCGTGGTGTCGCCGGGGCCGCCGAAAATGAGGCCTCCGAAGACAAGCTTCAGGGAGAGCTCCGCGGAGGCGATTGGATTCGTGTAGCTGGAGAGATCGAAGATGAAGAAACTACGCCGCTCCGGGGACCGGCTGGTCGCTCCGGTGAACACGGCGGCGCCAACAAAATAATTTTGGAAGGACGCCAGGTTATCGGTGAGACCGTTGGAGTAGAATCCGCCGGTCTGGACGAAAGGGGCGTCCACGGCGCGGGCCGGCCCCGCCGCCACAGCGAACAAGCACGCCGCGCCCGCAAACAGTCCAATAGGATGATAAGTTTTCGATTTCATTGCAAATCTCCCGCTTATGAGTGCAAGTAGAAGCGGCATGGGCGGTTTGTCAAGAGGGAATGGTGGAAGCTGGGGATTCCTGGAGACAGTTGGGACGGGGTGGCGGGCGCAAGGGGCGCTGGAACCGCGTGCGCTGGATGGGGGTGGGGGGATGGATTGGCGTGAAGGGAGGAGTCCGCGATGGGGCATGCGCCGCCTTGGCACACGGGACCGTGGGGTAAGGAATTCCGGCAAACCGCTTGACCAACGGGGGGTATTTGCTTGTCTATGAGGATGATCCCGGTTCGTTATGCGGTCGCGCTATGCCTGGGCCTGGCGGGGGCCTGGCCGGGGACGGGTTGGTCCGCGGCGGTGAACTGGGAGTTGACGACCATGGGCGGGCGGGAGTACGTGCCGTTCGCGCAGGTCGCGGAGTTCTACGATTTTCCGGTCCCGGTTGCGAAAGGGAGATTGGTGACGGTATCGGACGGGAAACGTTCGATGAGCGTGACCCTGGACAGCCGCGAGGCGTTTGTGAACGGGGGGCGCGTCTGGCTGTCGTTTGAGGCGCGGGAGCACCAGGGGCGGTTGATGGTGTCGCGGACGGATTTGGCGAAGACCATTGAGCCCCTGATGCGCCCGATGCGGATTCCCACGGGCGCCGGGGTGAAGACCGTGATCCTGGACGCGGGGCACGGGGGGCACGACAAGGGGGCGGGGAGTTCGTGGACATGGAACGAGAGCCGGCTGACGCTGGACATCGTGCGCCGGCTCAAACCTTTGCTGGAGGCGGAGGGTTTCGCGGTGATCCTGACTCGGGACAGCGACGTGTTCGTGGATTTGATGAAGCGGGCGCGGACGGCGCCGGAGAATAAGGACGCGATTTTTGTGAGCGTGCATTTCAACTCGTACAATCGGACGGCGTCCGGGGTGGAGACATTTTGTTTGACGCCGCGGGGGACGCCGCCGTCGATCAAGCGGGCGGGTTTTTCGAGCGAGGCGAGCTGGCAGGAGTACGCGGGGCATGTGTACGACGCCAACAACGTGTTGCTGGCCGGCGCGGTCCAGCGCCGTCTGGCGGAAATCCGGGCGACGACCACCGAGGACCGGGGGGTCAAACGGCATCGTTACGCGGTTTTGTCGTATTCGCCGCGGCCCGCGATCCTGGTGGAGGGCGGGTTTATTGATGGCCGGGCGGACGGGAAGTTGTTGTCCGATCCGGTGTTCCGGGACCGGATGGCGGGGGCGATCCGGCAGGGCATTCTGGATTACCGGTCGCTGCTTCGGACGGGGTCGGTTTCGGGGCCGTCGGGGCGGGCGCACGTGGCGGAGCCCACGGAGCTGCTGGGGGAAGAGTCGCTGGACACGCCCGTGATCGAGACGGAATTGTCGGGGATTGGGCCGGTGGCACTGGACTCGATCCAGGTGGAATTGCCGGCGCTGGCGAACGGAACCAACGGTCCGGCGGTGGACAAGGGTTTATTCCGGCCGAGCCTGGAGTGATCGTTGGCGGGTGGGAGGGGATGGGCAGGGGGGACGGTTTCATTGACGGACGGCTTGTCGTTTGGCACAGTACCGGGAATGGAGTCCCCGCGTGAAGTTTTGGAGATGATCCTGGGGCACCTCGGCTTCGTGTTTGAGGTGCAGGAGGAGGATCGCGCCGAGGGGCGGGTATTGCACATTCGGACGCGGGACCCAGGCCGGTTGATTGGCAAGGACGGGCACATCCTGGACGACCTGCAGTATCTGGTGAACCGGATCGCGAACCAGACGGAGGAGGAAAACGCGCGGGTCATCCTGGACGTGGAGGGGTACAGGGAGAACTTGCGCGGGGAGCTGATGCACAAGGTGGAGCGGGCGGCCCAGAGGGTGCGGCAGACGGGGACGCCGGTGATGCTGGATCCCCTCAACAGTTTCGACCGCCGGATTGTGCACAACGCTTACAAGGACGATCCGGAAGTGATGACGGTGAGCCCTTCCGGGCCGAGCCGGTACAAGCGGATCACAATCCAGCCGCGCCGGAGGCCGGAGGGCGCCAGGGCCGCGGAAGCCGGAGCCGCAACCATCGGCGGCGACAGGGAGTGACCGCAAGGCGCCGCGCGGAGAGGGAGGGCGGGCCTGAAGGTCCGCGCGGGGAACGGCCGGGGTTTGGCGGGGGGACAGGGGGCGGCCTGATTTTGCGTGAGGGTTTGGCGGGGTCGAAGTAGAGTATTTGCCATGCGGGAGCGCAAGGAGCGGTTGTGTCGCCGTTGATCGAGCGTTTGGCGGCGGGGCGCCGGCAGCGCGTGCTGGTGTACGGGACGAGCCTGACGCGGCTGGGGTCGTGGGTGCGGGATTTGCGGCGGGCGCTGGACTCGCGGTTTCAGGGGTTGGTGACGATGATCAACGCGGCGGAATCGGCAACGGACTCGGCATGGGGCGTGGCGCATCTGCGGGGGCGTGTGCTGGACAAAGGTCCGGACGCGGTCTTGATCGAGTTTGCCTCCAACGACGCGCTGCTGGCGAGGCGGATGCCGGTGGCGCAGAGCCTGGCGAACCACGCGCGGATTGTGGGGGGAATCCGGGACCGGTTTCCGGCGTGCGAGGTGGTGCTGCAGGTGATGAACCCGCCGGTGGACGCGCATCTGCGGGACCGTCCGCGCTACGAGTTTTACCACGAGGCGGTGCGGCGACTGGCGGCGGAGGCGCGGGTGCGGCTGGTGGATCACGAGCCGGTGTGGCGGGGAATTCTCAGGGCCAGCCGCGTGTTGTTTGACGCCTATGTGCCGGACGGGATGCATCCGAACCAGTTGGGATGCCGCAGGGTGGTCACGCCCTCGTTGCTGGCGGCGTTGTGGGGCGGGGTGGACGCGCCCCTGGGCGGCGAAGAGTGGGGTGGATCAGGGTAGTTCGTAATCCTTCTCGATCTTCCAGATGTCGTGGGAGTACTCGCTTCGCTGGAGCGTGCGCGCGCTGCCATCGAGAAAGACGACATTGAGGCGGTCGCCGTGGCGTTCAAGGTCCAGGGCCGATTCGTGGTTGCCTTCGACGAAGTCCATGTAGAAATTGGGGTCGCCGGACTTGGCTTCTCCGAGGAGGGCGGTGGTTGAGGCGTAGGGGACGCCGAAGATGCGGATCGAGGCAGCCTCGTTGTTGTAGGTGTCGCCTTCGTTGAAGCCGTTGAAGATGTAGCTGGTGTTGTTGGCGCCGTTGGCGGTCGGGCTCAGGTTCTTGCGCTTGAAGTTTTCGGGGTCGCTCGGGCAGGCGTACACTTCGGTGGAACCGAGGTAGTTGGTCAGCAGGGCGGGCCATTTGTTGGAGGAGCGGACGCGCCCTGGCAGGCGGCCGTCGTTGTCACCGACGAAATAGATGAACCCGGCGCCGACTTCCTTCATGTTGTTGAGGCACTTGACGCGCTGGCCCATGGCGCGGACTTGGCCCAGCGAAGTCATAGCCAGCCCGGCCAGAAGGCCGATGATGGCGATGACAACCAGGAGTTCAACGAGGGTGAAGGCCGCGGCCGCGGGCAGGGGTTGGGGTTGGGCGTTGGGGGCCGGACCCGGGCGGGGGAGCGAAGCGCGGGACATCATATAACAGGCTACAGCGTTGGGGCGGGAAGGTTGCAGCCGGGGAGGTTGGGAGGCGTCGGTGCCCGGCGACATGGGTCACCGGGCTGCGGAAGGGACAGCCGCCCGCGAGGGGCGGGAATGGCGCCTTCCGGAAGGTCAGCCTTCCCGGCGGAGTGCGAGCGAGGTCCAATCGAAGGGGAATTCGAGCTGAATCCAGACCCGCCCTTTTCCGGAGGCTGGGGTGGCGCGGGGGCGTGGTGGCGCCGCCGTATGTCCGAGGCGGGCGCGAGGGGGGCGGGACCAGGATTGGATGCGCTGTTCGAGGCGGCGGAGTTCGATTTGGAGGCCGGCCAGATCCCTGCGGTGGGCGCGTTCAAAATCGCGTTCGGCGCCGGCATGGTCCGGGGAGCGGGTGAAGAGCCATGCGGGGTGGCGCTGGCGGGCGGCCACCTGTTCCTGGAGCCAATCCGCAGTGCGGCGAAGCCTGTCCGAGTCGGTGGCGGAGGGGGCGGGGGGAGGGTCGTCCGGAGTGGTGAGTTCGAGGAGCGTGAGGATGGATTCCAGGCGGAAAAGGTCGCCGTCGTGGTAAGCTTCCTGGGTTTCGAGCCAGCGGGCGCGCAGGAGGGCATCGGCGGCGGGATGAGTGTCGGGGTGCAGGCGGCGGGCGAGTTCGCGGTAGGCGGCCTTGAGCCGGCGGTGGCGGTCCGCGGCTTCGGCGGGGTCGGTGGATTCACCCTCGCCGCTGAGCTCGGCGAAGGCGCGGCTGAGTTCATTGTAAAGGGCGTCTTCTTCAGGGTCGGCGCCTCCGGCGCCACCGTCATCGGCGCCATGGCTGCCCGCATTCGGGGTGGAGCATTCTTCGAACCACGGGGGAGCGGCGTACGGTTCCGCCAGGCGGCGCCACGCGGCGGGGTGGGGGAGGTTGTGCTCGAAGGCGATGGCATCGACGCGGTCGATGAGGTCCTCGCGCTCCTGGATGAGGGCGCGGGTTTCGCGGATATGGGCCAGGAGCGGTTCGAAGCGTCCGTGCATCCAGCGGTTGTAGGCGGGCAGATCGGTCTGGTTGAACGCGCGCAAGCCGGCGTCCAGGGCGCGGATGCGTTCGCGCAACGTGTCGTTGGCGGGCGTGGCCGGGGGCTGGGGGCGGGGGGCGCGGCGGGAGGCGGCGTGTCGTGCGTTGGGCATGAGGATTGTGACCGGGTGGAACTTGCTGGATCGGGGGCCGGGGAGACAACCAGAACCGGGCGGAAACTCAACCCAAACTGTCGAGGCCCGGACGGAAGACTTCCATGACGGCGGCCGCGCCGGGCATGCCCGAGGGTGCGCCCGAGGGCGGGACGGCGACGAGGCGGTACTGGCGCCCGTGGAACGGAGCGGGGGCGGTCTGGTCGAAGGCGCGGAGCAATTCGGGGGCCGGATCGAAGAGAAGCGGGACGATGTCCTCCTTGGTGACGGTGAAGCCGCGCCCTTCCAGCCACGGGCCGAGCGGTTTGTCGGCCTGGAGCCACGGGTGGGATGCATCCCCGAACACGGCTTCGGCGGATTCGAGGAGTCCGACGGCGGGGGCGGCGATGATATGGCGGCGCACGGGTGGGGCGGTGAGGTGGCGGGTCCAGAGGCCGCCGCAACGGTCGCGCAGCAGTGGCGTGGTGAGGCCGGGGGTGGTGAGGAGCCGGTGGGTGAACGGCGCGGTGGACTGGAGCACGGCCAGCTCGGGTTCGGTCAACGGCCGGCGCGGATGGGCGAGGCTGAAATCGACGGGCAGAATTTCCGGAAGAGGCGTCACGGTTGGGCGAAGATTCCGCACTGTAACCGGGATTTCCGGCTTGGGGAGCGGAAAGGCGGGCCGTTCCTTGCGGCGGCAGCGTTGGGGTTGGACGATCCGGAACGGCGGTCTTGGGTCCTGAACGCTGGAATTCCAAGCAGGCGCCGCCCGCGCGAAGTTCGCGTGTATCCCGCTGGCGCCCCGCGCGGATCGGGCTGCTGGAGACAGGGATCGAACCTGCACGCCTTGCGGCACGGGATCCTAAGTCCCGCGCGTCTGCCAATTCCGCCACTCCAGCGTGGACGGGACACTAGCGCATGGACGGGCCAAAGGGAAGCCGGGGAAGGGAATCTGGGTGACGGATTGGGGGTGGGCGGTTATGCGGGGTTGGCGAGGGGGGCCTGGCGCGTGGCTGGCGGCGGGTTCGGCGCCTCTGCCGCACGAGGAGCGCAAATCTTGTTCTATAAGCGGCAAACTTTCGCTACCTTCAGGCATGGCATTTGCGAAGATTCTTGGGCAGATTCCGGCGGGGCCGGCGGTGATCGTGAGCAACCACGTTTCGGACCGGAACCTGAAGGCGCTGGCGCGGTTGGGCGGCCACGGCGGCCATGTTTGGAGCGGCACGAACGATGGGGAGGCGGCGCGCGGCGTCCTGCGCGGGGGGGGTTGGGTGATTGTGCCGCCGGAAGGGTGCCGGGGGCGGAGTCCGCATCTGATGCGTTTGCCGGCGGAAGCGGCGGCGGGTTTGGCGGTGGAGACGGGGGCGCCTGTGGTTCCGGTGTGGGTGGACGACGAGCGGGAGGCTGTATTTTCGTTTGAGCAAGGGGCGGCGGTATGGCCGGGAGCGGGAAGGCGGGGCAGGGTGGCGGCGGCGTTTGGGCCGGCGGTTGAGGCGGGGGTGGCTACGGCGGCGCGGATGCGGGAGGAGTTGCTGGCGCTTGGCGCGCGGTTGTACGCGGATCGGCCCATGTTGGGGGAGCATCTTGGGTTGGCGTGCGTGCGCGGATTGAAGCGGCGGGGGTTGGGCGCCGTGATGACGGACGTGTTTCGGGGTGGTCCGCCCTTGGCAGGGATCGTGGTCCTGGGGACAGGGCTGTGGCTGGCGTGGTGGCTGCGGCGGCGGGTGCCGGAAGGGCGTGTGGCGATTGTGCTGCCGCCGGGGGCGGCGGCGACGCTTGCGAATCTCGCGGTGGTGCTGGCGGGGAAGGTGCCGGTGAACTTGAATTTCACGGCGGGCGCGGCGGCGGTTTCGGCGGCGGCGGGGCAGGCGGGGCTGCGCACGGCGATTACGGCGGAGGCGTTTGCGGTGAAGCTGAAGGATTTTCCGTGGCCGCCGAAACGGGTGGACTTGGCGGAGGTACTGGGGTCGATGCCGAAGCCGGTGATGTTGTGCCAGGCATTGGTAGCGTGGCTCTTGCCGGCGCGGGCGGTGGCGTGGCTTTTTGGGGTGCCGCAGCAGGGGGGGGACCGCGAGGCGGGGTTGCTGTTCACGAGCGGGAGCGCGGGCGAACCCAAGGGGGTGGTGCTGACCCACCGCAACCTTGTGGGAAACGTCGCGCAGGTGGCGGAAACCCTCCAGTTGGGAAGGCGCGAAAAATTGCTGGGCTGCCTGCCGACCTTCCATTCGTTTGGATTCACAGTGACCGTCTGGTATCCGCTGTTGGGCGGGCCGGAGGTGGTGAGTTACGTATCGCCGCTGGACAGCGCGAAATTGGCGGAGATCATTGAAAAGCACGGGGTGGATTTGGTGGTGAGCACGCCGACCTTTCTGCGCGGGTTCTTGAAGCGGGCGCGCCCGGAGCAGTTCCGCGGGGTGCGGATGGTGGTGACGGGCGCGGAGAAACTGCCGGTGGATTTGGCGGAGGAATTTGAGCGGCGTTTCGGCGTGCCGGTGCGGGAGGGGTATGGCTTGACGGAGACTTCGCCGGTGATCAGCGTGAACCTGCTGGATCCGTCCGGCGGTTCCGCGGCGTTTCCGGGGCAGGTGAACCAGCGGCGGGGCAGCGTGGGGCGCCCGGTGCCCGGGGTGGCGGTGCGGGTGACGCGCCCGGACACGGGGGAGCGGCTGCCGACCGACTCGACGGGGTTGCTATGGTTTCGCGGGGTGAACATCTTTCCTGGATACCTCGGATTGGCGGAGACCAACGCGGAAGTGCTGCGGGACGGCTGGTTCCAGACGGGGGATTTGGGGCGGATGGATGCGGACGGGTTCCTGTTCATTGAGGGGCGGCTGTCGCGGTTCTCGAAGATCGGGGGGGAGATGGTGCCGCACGGGACGGTGGAACAGAAGCTTGCGGCGGCCTTCCCGGAGCTGGCCACCGAAGCCGTGGTATTTGCGGTGGCGGCGCGGGCGCATCCGGAGAAGGGGGAGGAGCTGGTGCTGCTGGCGTCGGTGGACGTGGCCCAGGAGGAGATCGCGCGAAAGTTGCGGGAGGCCGGGGTGCCGAATCTGTGGATTCCGCGGGTGATCCTGAGGGTGGAATCCATCCCGGTGCTGGCCAGCGGCAAACTTGATCTGCGGGCGTGCCGCAAGGCGGCGGAGGCGTGCTGACGCGCGGTTTCGCGGACGGCGGATGGGCTTGCGTGGCGGGGGTTGCGGATGGTAGGAAGTGGTTCACTCCATGAACCGCCGATTTTTCAGCCCGGACAGCTTTTGGAACCAGCCTATTGGTAGGAGCCCGCGGATTGACCCGGACAATGCGCGGTTGATCGCCGGGATGGACGCGCGGTGGGGCCCGTTGCATGTGAACTGCCAGAAATTCGCGATGCCGGTGTACGAGGTTGGCGCCGATACGCCGCGGGTGCGCGTGGCGCAGCGCGGGCCGCGGCCCGGTGTGGAGGGGGCGATGCTGGAACGGGAGCGGCGCTACCGGCAGCACCCGGACTTTGCGGCGGGGGAGGTTCCGATTCCCGTGCACGCGATGCCGGACCCCGCGGACGACGCGCACATGGCGCTGGTGGATTGGGAGCGGGGGATGGCGTGGGACATGTGGCGCGCGCGGCGGCGGGAGGACGGGGGCTGGGAATCGTCCACGGGAATGGTGTACGATATTCGGGGCGAAGGGATATGGGCGACGGCGGATTTTCCGATCCAGAATGGGGAGAGCATCCATTTTTATGGTCCGAGCCGGGCGGCCGGGGTTCCGATTCTGGCCGGGCTGATCATGGAGGAGGAACTGCGCGCGGGCCGGATCGCGCACAAACTGGCGTTTGCGGGGGCGACACGGCTGCAACATTTCGCGTGGCCGGCGGCGTGGACGGACGGGGCGTGCGACGAGGGGCCAATGCAGGGGGCGGTGTTGCAGCTGGACCCGGAGTTGGACCTTGATCCGTTGCCGCTTTCGCCGGCGGGGCGGTGTATCGCGCGGGCGTTGCAGGAGTATGGGGCGGTGGCGGTGGACGGGGCGCACGGGAACGTGATCTACACGGAGGGCTTGGGGGGCCATCCTGGGCGGAGCTGGGCGGGCCTGCTGGACCCTTGGGATTTGCGGAGCATCCCGATTGCGCGGTACCGGTGGCTGGCGTGCGGACGGGTGACGGCGTGCGGGGACAGTTTCTGGCGGGAATGGAAGGCGGCTTGAGCGCGGCTCGACGGAGGGCGGGGGGGTCTTTCCACCGAACGTAGGGTGAGGATTGGAATTGAAGCCTGGCGGCAAGGTGGCAGGGTCGAAGGTCGAGATGGCCATTGCGCCCGGCATGCGGGCGCGCGGACACGAAAGCAGGAACCAATGAAACAAAATTCGACACTTTTCCTGGCGGCCGCCGTGGGTATGGCGGTTGCCGGGCCGATGGATGCGCGCGGCGGGGAAATCCAGGAACTGAAGACGTTCTACTTCGGCAACAGTTTTCTGGAGAACTCGATGGTCGGCCTGCACGGGCGGCTGGGGGAGAGCGCGGGGAAGAAGTGGGATTTGCTGGGGGCGTTGATCCATCCGGGCGTGCCCATCTGGGTGCATGCCCTCCGGCAGGACGAGCCGGAGTCGGTGAACCACAAAAAGTTTTACGAGAACGGCGCGAAGACCGGCGCGATCGTGATGCTGTTGTTCGGCGGGTCCGGGCTTTCGTTCACAACGCACGAGATGTGGGGCAAGGAGAAGTTCGACCCGCCGCGGGACGTGGGGGACGTCGCGTCATGCGCGGGGATCATCGGCCATTACCTGAAGATGAATCCGAAGGGGAAGGCGTATGTCTATTCGCCCTGGCCGTACAATCCCGCGGTGCGGGAGCTGCGGGACCGGATCAAGAAGGAGTCGCAGGAGGCGTTGAAGGCCGCCGGCGAGGACCGGGGCGAGACGATGAAGAAGGTCAAGGAACGCAAGCCGACGGACGAAGAGATGGACCCGATTCGGAAGTCGCTGGATTACGCGTCGGTTTGGTTGACAACCAATTACCTTGCCGAGGGGCCGGGGCCGGAGGTGAAGGAGCGGCTTGGGAAATACGCGGGGGCAATCGGAAGGGCGCTGGGGAAGAGTCCGAAGATTCCGGTGACGTTGGAGATGCTGGGCCAGGAGGCGGGCGTGGACGCGGCACGCGTGAAGGCGGACCTGGCCTCGGTCCGCGTGAGCGAGGGGGAGTTGAACACGGAGGGCGCGAATGAACGCGTGGGGGCGTTTGTCCATGGATGGCCGAACACCCACAGCCGGGCGCACGCGTGGGCGGTGATGGAGGGATTGAAGAAGAGATACCCGGCGATGTGGGACGAAGGGCGGCTGGGCATGATACCGGTCGGGGACGTATTCCTGGCGGTGGACGCAGAGATCAAGGCGGGGCGGGTGCTGGGGCTGGTGAACGTGGGCGAGTTTTCGGCCGACGGCGGGCACATTCGGAGCGGGTTGCCCCGGTACACTGTGGCGGCGACGTTTTACGCGGTGCTGTTCCAGGAGCACCCAGGCAAGCTGGACTGGAGAATTTACGGCGACCGGTCCAATTACGAGAACAAGGAGAACCTTGCGCAGGGCAAGCTCAACATCATCGGAGGGCACTACGTGCATGTGCCGGATTTGGGGACCCATCTGGAGATCACGGAGGAGCGGGCGAAGGCGGTGAACGACGCCATTTGGGAGGTGGTGTCGAAGCATCCCTACACACAGGTCAAATGAACGAGGACTCAATGCGGCGCATGAATGGAATGAAGGGGGCGCGTTTGGGGTGGCGGCTGGGGATTGCGCTGCTGGCGGCGGCGGGAGGGTGGGGCGAGGCGCGCGTGGCGGCGCCGGAGCGGCCCAACATCGTGTTCATCCTCGGGGATGATCTGGGCTATGACAGCCTGGGTTGCAACGGGAGCGAGCTGTACAAGGACGCGACGCCGCGCATTGACAAACTGGCGGCGGAGGGCGTGCGTTTCACGCGGTGCTACGCGACGGGGATTTGCTCGCCGACGCGGCGGCAGTTTGCGAGCGGACAGTATCCGTTTCGCAACGGCTGCCTGGACATCGACGGTTCCGGCGTGAACGCGAAGGCCGGTCCATCCCTTCCGATGCTCACGCAGATGCTGAAGGACGCGGGGTACACGACGGGCAAGACGGGGAAATCGGACATCTGCCCCAGCGACCCGGACGAGGAGCTGGTGGGCTGGCAATATTGGAAGAAGGAACCGGGGAAATGGAAACTGCGGGGGCCATCGAAGCTTTCGCCGGACGGGTACGAATATTTTCCGTCGGCGCAACTGGATTTCGCGCTGGACTTCATTGCGCGCAACCATCCGCGGGCGGAGAATGGAAACAAGCCGTTTTACTTTTTGTTTGGGTTCAACAACCCGCATGTGCCGATAGAACGGACGCCGGACACGGCGCCCGGGGTGGAGGACGTGGGGGCGTTGTACAAGGACAACATCCGGTTCATCGACAAAGTGGCGGGGGCGATCGAGGATAAGTTGCGGGAGACCGGCTGCCTTGAGAACACGATCCTTCTCGTGAGCGGCGACAACGGAAGCCTTGGCCAGGACCGGGGTGCGCGGCTGCAGAGCGCTGTGCTGGACCCGAAGTCGGGGAAGTACCGGAAGATTGACGGCGGGAAGGCGGACCGCACGCAGAACCGGGAGGGAACGGCCCTGGTGCCGCTGGTGGCGCAATGGCCGAAGGGACTCGCGAAGGCGCGGCGTGGCGGGGTGTTGGAGGAATTGGTGGATTTCACGGATTTCCTGCCGACCTTCGCGGATTTGGCCGGGGCAAAGATACCGGAGGCCTGGGTGCTGGACGGGCACAGTTTCGCGCCGTTGTTGCGCGGGGACCCGGCGTACAAGCCGCGCGAGTGGATTTTCCACCAGATTGAGAACAACTGGTGCGTGCGTTCGCCGGAGTACCGGCTGAATCGGGACGGGCGGTTCTTTGACATGGCGGACGCGCCGTTTGCGATGAAGGAGCTGCCGGCGTTGGCGCCGGAGCAGCAGGCGGCGCGGGACAAATTGCAGGCGGTGCTGGACCGGTTTGACCCCGCGAACGGGCCGACGTTCGAGGGGCATCAGGACCATGAGTGGCGGAACCCGGCGTGGGATTGGAAGTTCAAACACTTCGGGCAGCAGGCGTGGGCGAAGGATGTCGCGGGGGACGCCGCCGACCCGGACGGCGACGGCGTGAACAATATTTTTGAGCGCGCGTTCGGGTGGGACCCGAAGAAGGGCGGGGATGTGATGCCCAAACCCGAGGCCGGCGCGGATGGGACCTTTCGCGTGGCGCTGCCGCGGGTGGAGGGGAATGACACGCGGGTGATCGTGGAGGCGACGGCGGACGGAACGGCGTGGACGAAGGTGGAGCCGGAGGGCGGCGGACCGTTCACGGCGGTGGCAAAGCCGGGCGGGCCGAAACCGGCGATACGGTTGCGCGCGGAACGGATCACGCCATGGAACGAGCCGTGAGCGCGGCGAGGCGGCCGAACATTCTGGTGGTCATGGCCGATCAATGGCGGCCCCAGGCGATGGGCTGTGCCGGGGCCGATCCGGTGGCGACGCCGTGCATGGACGCCTTTGCGCGGGAGGGGACGCTGTTGGAGCGGGCGTATTGTTGCAGCCCCATTTGCACGCCGAGCCGGGCGTCGATCTTGTCCGGGAAACATCCGTTCAGCCTGGGCATGATGCACAACTGGCTGCAGTTCCCGGCGGGCGAGGCGACGGCGGCAAAGGCGTTTGCGGCGGCGGGTTACCGCACGGGGTGGATCGGGAAATGGCACCTCGACGCTTTCCTGCCGGGCGACCAGGAGAACATCTGGAACATCTTCACGCCGCCCGGGGAGCGGCGGCTCGGGTTCCAATACTGGTACGCGCACGGGTGCAACCACAACCACTTCACCCGAAAGTATATGGACACCGGGGGGAACCTCCATGTGAGCCCGGGCTGGCAGATCGGGTACGAGACCGACGTGGCGATCCGGTATCTTGAACGGGCGGCGGCCCGGGAGGAGGGCGATGCGCCGTTTCTGTTGTTTCTGTCCTGGTCGCCGCCGCACACGAACCACGGGGGGGACCCGCGGTTCGTTCCAGACGGCGGCCCGCAGTATCACGCGCCGGAGGAGTTCGAACGCCCCTACCGCCGGGCGGACCTGCCGGTGCGCGGGAATGCGGACGCGGCGCTGTATCGGGAAGCGGCGCCCGGCTATTTCGGGGCGGTGGCGTCAATGGACCGCGAGTATGGCCGGTTGCTGGGGGCGGTGGAGCGATTGGGGCTCGCGGAGGACACGATTGTGGCGTTGACGGCGGACCATGGCGAGATGCTGGGATCGCACGGGCTGATGACCAAGGACGTCTGGTTCGAAGAGAGCATCGGCATTCCGTTCCTGATCCGGTGGCCGGGGCGGATTCCGGCGGGGGAGCGGCGGCGGTTTTTGTTCAGCACAGTGGATTTCTTTCCGACCTTTGCGGGTTTGGCGGGGGTGGACATTCCGGGGGGACTGCACGGGAGGGACCGGTCGGCATGCATGCGGGGCGCGGCGGCGGGCCACGGGGACGGCCTTTTTCTTGCGCATGAAGCGGGGTCGCCGTTTGGGAAGGTGGCGCCGGATGTGACGGGATATCCGCATGAGCCTGGGCGAAGGTGGCGCGGGGTGCGGACGGACCGGTTCACCTACGCGGTGGTCAACCACGGGCCGGACAGCATCTACCATGCGCCTGGGTATGGCGCGGCGCTGCCGGCGGGGGTGCGTGAAGTACTTTACGACAACGAAGCCGATCCGCTGCAACAGCGGCCAATCTTCGAGGGGCAGGGGCATGACGCGGTTTTGGCGGAGATGCGGGGGCGGGTGCGCGGGTGGCTGGACTCGCTGGGGGATCCGTTTTTCCGGGAGGAGTGGTGAAGGACGCGGGGGTGGAGAACTTGCGGCATGGCGGGATTCGACCCTTGGGACAGCGGCTGCGGAGGTGTCAAAGTGCGGGAATGACCCCAGGGGTCAGTCCCGCACTTTGACACCTGGTTTGGTCAGAAAGGTTCGTCGCTTGTGGGGGCTGGCGCCGGGGAATCGGCGGTGACGTTCCAGGTTTCCATGGATTCCGGGGGGAGTTCGTCGAGGAACCGGGAGCGCCGCTGGAAAATGTCGGCGGAGGGTCCCCGTCCGAAACGCATGGCGGGCCAGGTGAGGTAAAGCTCGTCCTGGGCGCGTGTGGCGGCGACGTAAAACAGACGGCGCTCCTCTTCGAGGCCCGCGTCGTTTTCCATGGCGCGGCCCAGGGGGAACAGGCCGTCGCAGAGCATGATGACGAAAACGGCCCGCCATTCGAGGCCCTTGGCCTGATGCACGGTGGAAAGCTTGAGGCGGTCGGCGTCGGGGCCGCGGGCGGCGGGTTCGTTGCCGGGAGTGTCCAGGCCGGTCAGCAGGGCGAGCTGGGCGAGGAAATCGGTGGTGGACTCGAACTGGCGGGAGAACTCGCGCATTTGCTGGAGGTCGTCAAGGCGCTGGGCGAAATTGTCGAAGCGGAGCTTGAGGTAATCGCGGTAGGCGCCTTCGAGGGTCCACTCGATCATGGTCGCGGGGGACGGCGCGGGGGAGGCGCGGAGCTGGCCCATCAATGCGGCGATCTGTTCCCAGGCGGCGGCGGCTTTGCGCGGGGCCGGGCCGCCGTGCCAGGAGGCTTTGCCGGCGCAGAATTCCCAAAGCTTCGCGGCGCCGCGGTTGCCGATGCCGGTGAGGAGGCGGGCGATGCGTTTGAAGGAGATTTCGTCGTGGGGATTGACGGCGGCGCGCAGGAACGCGGCGACGTCCTTGACGTGGGCTTGTTCGAAGAATTGGACGCCCGAGGTGATGAGGAAGGGGATGCGCCGGCGGACGAGTTCGATTTGGAGTTCGATGGCGTGGCTGTGGGCGCGGTAGAGCACCGCGATGCTGGAGAGCGGCATGCCGTTCTCGTGGAGGTCGAGAACGCGTTCGGCGATGAAGGCCGCCTGGCGGTGGGCGTCCTCCAGGGGGACCAGGGCGGGCCGCATGCCGCCGGGACGGCCGGAGCGAAGATTCTTGGGAAACTGCCGGGTGTTGTGGGCGATGGAGGCGTTGGCGAGCCCGAGGATTTCGGGGGTGGAACGGTAGTTGGTTTCGACGCGGAAGACGGCCGCGCCGGGGTAGCGGTTGGGGAAGGTGAGGATATTCTCGAAATTGGCGCCGCGCCAGGAGTAGATGCTTTGGGCGTCATCGCCGACGGCCATGACGTGGCGGTGGCCGCCGGCGACAAGATCGACGAGCGCGGCCTGGACGGCGTTCGTGTCCTGGTACTCGTCCACGAGCACGCAGGACCAGCGGCGCCGGGCGGTTTCGAGGATGCCGGGGTTGTTTTCGAGCAGGCGGACGGGGAGCGTGAGCAGGTCGTCGTAATCGACGGCGTTGGAGGCGCGCTTGCGGCGGATGTATTCGGCGCCAAGCCGGTTGAGTTCCTCCTCGAATTCCCCCAGGTAGTCGAACTCGCCGGCGAGAACGTCAGGGATGGTGCGGCGGGTGTTGGCGGCGAAACTGACCAGTTCGAGGATGGCGGATGCTTTGGGGAAGCGCTTCTCCTTGGGGTTGACCCCGATGGCGGGAATGGAATCGGCGAGCAAGTCCGTTGCGTCATCGCGGTCCAGGATGGTGAAATCCTGTTCGAGCCCGGCTTCGGACGTGTGCCGGCGGAGGAGGCGATGGCCGATGTGATGGAAAGTGCCGCCCCACATGCGGGAGAGGTCGAGGGGCAGGAGATCGCCGACGCGCCGCATCATTTCGCGGGCGGCCTTGTTGGTGAAGGTGAGGAGGAGGATGCGCCCCGGATCGGTGCCGGACTGGACGAGATGGGCGACGCGAAAGATCAGCGTGCGCGTCTTTCCCGAACCGGCGCCGGCGATGACCAGAGCCGGGCCTGGCGGGGCGGTGGCGGCGGCGAGCTGTTCGGGATTGAGCTCGCGCGCGAGGTCCAAGGCGGGCCCGCGCCCGGAGTCGTGCGGAAGGGAATAGGTGACGGCCATGGGCGATTGAAGGTGGGGGGAAGCGCGGGAGTCAAGGGAAGTCAGGGGGATCGGCGGGGGAGTCCCGGTCGATCAGGGCCGCGGGCGGGACGCGGCGGGGCGCGGCGCGTCCGGCGATAGCGTGGGTGCGTGCCTTGGAGGCGGAAATGACGAAGACGCCGGCCTCGGGGGCGAAGTGCTTCAGGCCTGCGCGCGCGCCCACGGGGCGAGGCAGGGGCGAACGCGTCAAGCGCGGGAGGCGGAACGCCCCGCGGCGAGGGCGAAGAGGGCGCCGACGCCTGCGACCGCGAGCGCGCCGATGAGAGCGGCCACCCATGTGGACAGCACTTCCGGGGCGAGGCCTGGGACGGTGTAATCGGGCAGGGCGGCGGCAAAACCGACGGCGCTCTCACCCAGTCCAAGGCGCGCGGCGGCGGACTCGAGGCCGTCGGGGAGCGCGGAGGCCCAGGGTGCGATGAAGATGCAACCGGCGGCGAGCATGGCCGCGGCGGCGGCGCCACGGACGGGCGTTTTGGTGGAAAGGGCGGCGAGCGCGAGCAGGAAGCCGGCGGTCAGCAACCCTTCGCCGAGGGCCACGCCGAGGTGGGCGCTGAGCATGGCGCCGGCGGCGGCGGCGAGCGTGGCGGAGGATCCGAGTGTGAGGATGACGGAGCAGGCCAGTGCGGCGAGGAGCGTGGACAGGGCGGCCGCGGCAAAGGCGCCGATGGTTCCGGCGCGGAAGGCCTTGTGAAGGATGCCGCCGAGGCCGGCGCCGACGAGGGCCATGGTGGTGACGTTGGCGCCGAGGGCGGCGAGGCCACCGTCGCCGAACAGGACGGCCTGCAGCGAGACAACGAGGGCGAGGGCCAGGACGCCCCATGGGATGCCGAGAACAGCGGCCGCGAGGACACCGCCGACGAGGTGGCCGGAGGTGCCGCCGGAGACGGGGAAGTTAAGCATTTGCGCGGAGAAGACCAGGGCGGAGACCGCGGCGAATCGCGCGGCGCCAGGGTGGTCCTTGGAGCGGAGAGCGGCAACGGCGGCGGTGGCTATGCCCGCGGCGGCAACGGCGAGGGTGACGGGGCAGATCGGACCTTGGATCATGGAGTCTGGGATGTGCATGGGGGAAGCTTGCTCGTGGCCGCGTCAAAGGTCAATTGGATTCTTGGGGAGTGGATTCTGGGGGCGATTGGGGCGGCTTGCGCGCGGGGCGGGGTTGGGCGTAGGATGGCGGACCATGGCGAATGGCGAAGCGGGCGGTGGACAGGCGGGTCTGGATGTCCGGCTTCGGATCACGGGGGAGGTGCGGTCGGACGGGCCGGTCCGGGTGCTGGCTGGGGGCAGCGTGGAGGGCGGGGTGGTGGGGCGCGAGGTGGTGGTTTTGGGGCGTGTGCGCGGGCGGGTTCAGGGGGTGCGGGGAGTGGAGGTGCGGGCGGGCGGGGAACTCCTTGGCGACGTGACGGGGGGTTCGTTATTGGCGGAGGCGGGGGCTGTATTTCGGGGGCGATGCCGGATTGGATTTGGCAGCGTGCCGTCGGGCAAGATCGACGAGCCAGAGGAGGTCGCGCGGCTGGAGACGCGGGACCAGGCGTGGTTCTGGCATGGCAAGCGGGAGAAAGAAGGCTTGTGAGCGAGCGCCCGAAGAGTGGGCCTGTGGCGCGGCATGGCGAAGCGGCCCGGCGCGTGGCCTGTTTCACATGCGGATTGGAGGCCGAAGTGCTGCCGAACACTGTTTCTGTGGCGTGTCCGGCCTGCGGGCGCGCGATTGACGTGGATTCCTACGAGATTGACACTGTGTTCACGCGCCAGATCACGACGCACGGGGAGGTGCTTGTGGGGTTGCGGGGACGGTATCAGGGGCCGGGCATCCGGGCCAAGCGGATCACGGTGTACGGCACGTTGGACGCGCAGTTCGAGTGCGAGGAATTGATTTTGGGAAAGATCGCGCAACTGGGCGTGCCGGGGAAATTTCGGATGCTCTCGGTGGTGGCGGGCAGCCGGGTGGTGTTGGAGAAGCCGATGGAGGTGGAAGAAGCCCGGATATTCGGGCATTTGGAGATTCCGAAGCTGCGGGTCCGGGGGCGGGTGACTGTCGGGCGCGGCGGCGAACTATTGGGGCGGGTGGAGGCGGAATCGGTGCTGGTGGAGCCCGGGGGGAAGTTTGACGGGGACGTGGAGATTTTGCGGGCGGGCGCGCGGTAAGGGCCGGGTTGGCGGCGCGGGAACGGTCGGGGATTACTTCTGGCGGGGCGCGAGTTTGGTGAAGACGTTGCCGAAGTCTGGCGTTTCGCGGTTGCTTTGGTTTGTGATGATTTTGCCTTCGACGGTGGCGCCTTCCTCGATGACGATGACGCCGGCGGTGATATTGCCGAAGACCATGGCGTCGGGCCGGAGATGGACGCGCCCGCTGGCGGTCACGTCGCCCTGGAGTTTGCCGGCCATGACAACGGATTCGGCGGTGATGGTGCCTTTGATGACGGCTTTGGGGCCGACGGTGAGGGCGCCATCGGATTCGAGGGTGCCTTCGAAGCGGCCATTGAGTTCGAGTTCCCCGGAGAAGGCGAGTTCACCCTTGACCTCGACATCTTCGGTGATGATGGGACGGGTGGCGCCGCCGACGGCGGCGTAGGCGTCCTGATGGGTGACGGGTTGCGGGGCGGACTCTCCCGGGAAACGGTTGCCGACGAGGCTTCCAAGGCCGAACGATTTGGTTTCTGCTGCCATGATGTGGGGAGCCTATAGGGCGGCGCCGGATTGTCCAACAAGAAATGCGCGATTCTGGCGGGCGTGGTATTTCGGCGTGCGGCGGGGCTTGAGCCGCGGGGCGGGATAGGCTAACGGTCGGGGGTGGCTACGGAGATGTTTCCCGAAGCGCTGCAACGGCGGGTGGCGGACCCAGGGGTTGTGGCGGTGTTGATCCTTGAGCGCGCGGAGGACGCGGCGCCGCTGGCGCGGGCGTTGCTGCGGGGCGGGGTGGGCGTGATGGAGATGACCCTGCGCACGCCGGCGGCGTTGGACGCGTTGCGGGCGGTCCGGGAGGGGGCGCCGGGAATGTGCGTTGGGGCGGGGACCGTGCTCACGCCTGGGCAGGTTGGCGAGGTGAAGGAGGCGGGGGCGTCGTTTGCGGTGGCGCCGGGGACGAACCCGCGGGTGCTTGCGGCGGCGCGGGAGGCGGGGCTGCCGTTTGCGCCTGGGATCGCGACGCCGAGCGACGTTGAGGCGGCGCTGGAGTTTGGGTGCCGGCTGCTGAAGTTTTTCCCGGCGGAGACCAGTGGCGGGCTGGCGCACCTGAAGGGCATGGCGGCGCCCTACCAGCATCTTGGGGTGCGGTTCATTCCGTTGGGCGGATTGGACGAGGCGAATTTCACCGCGTACCTGCGGGAGCCGCTTATTGCGGCGGTGGGGGGATCGTGGCTGGCCCCGAAGGCGGCGGTTGCGGCGCGGGACTGGGGCGCGATTGAGGAGCGGGCGGCGCGCGCGTCGCGGCTGGCCCGTGAGGCGCGGCAGGGCGGAGGCGGGCGATGAACGGCGTGGTGGTGGCTTTTGGCGAACTCATGGGCCGGATCAGTCCGCCTGGATTCCAGCGGTTCAGGCAATGCATGCCCGGGAGCGTGGACATGGTGATAGGGAATGAGGAGGATGCGGCGGACGTGCTGGGGATTCGGGCCGGGGCGAGCGACGCGGAGGCGGGGCGGCTGGAGGTGGAGCGGTATCCGGACGTGGCGCGGGCGATATGCGCGCGGTTTCCGAGCGTGGCGCGGGTTGCGACGACCCTGCGGGAGAGCGTTTCGGCGACGCACAACAACTGGGCGGCGCTCTTGTACGAGAAGCGCGCGGACCGGGCATGGTTTGGTCCGGTGCGGGACGGCAAGCTGGCGCCGTACGAAATCCGGGCGATCGTGGACCGGGTGGGGGCGGGGGACTCCTTTTCGGGGGCGCTGATCTTCGCGTTGCTGACGCCGGAATTGGCGGCGCCGGAGAGGGCGGTCCGGTTTGCGGTGGCGGCCTCGTGCCTGAAACATTCCGTGGAGGGGGATTTCAACTTGAGCACGCGCGCGGAGGTGGAGGCGCTGATGCACGGCGCCGGCACGGGGCGGGTGGTGCGCTAAGGCGCTTGATCCGGGATTGGGCATGGAATGGGACCTTGTCACACGGAACCTGCTTAATCCGCCGGTTCTTTTCTTTTTGCTGGGGGCGTTGGCGGCGGCGCTGAAATCGGACCTTGAGATTCCGCAGCCGGTGCCGCGGTGCCTGTCCTTGTACCTGCTATTTGCGATTGGGCTCAAGGGCGGGGTGGAACTGCGGGCGAGCGGGATGGACGCGGGGCTGGCATGGAACCTGGGGGCGGCGGTGGTGCTGGCGGCGGTCGTGCCGGTTTACTGTTACGCTTTTCTTCGGCTGCGGCTGGATGCGGCCAATGCGGCGGCGGTGGCGGCGACGTACGGGTCGATCAGCGCGGTGACGTTCATCACGGCGGAATCGTTTCTGGCGCGGTTGGGGGTGGGGTACCACGGCTACATGGTGGCGGCGATGGCGTTGATGGAGTCGCCGGCGATCCTTGTGGGGGTGGTGCTGGCGCGCGGGGCAGCGGGCGGCCGGGGCGAATCCCGAGAGGGAAACGGGCGCGAGGGGGCGCCAGTGTGGGGGGTGCTGTTGCGGGACGCGCTGTTGAACGGCTCGGTGTTTTTGCTGTTGGGCAGCCTGGTGATCGGGGTGGTGGCGGATCCTGGGGCGGTGGGGACGGTGAAACCGTTTTCGGACGGCGTGTTCAAGGGGGTGCTGTGCCTGTTTCTGCTGGACATGGGGATTGTGTCGGCGCGGCGGCTGGGGCAACTGGCGCGGATGGGGGCGTTTCTTGGAGGGTTTGCGGTGGCGGCGCCGCTGGGGAACGGGGCGTTGGCGCTGGGCCTTGCGGCGGCGCTGCGGATGGCGCCGGGCGACGCGTTTTTGCTGGTGACCCTTGCGGCGAGCGCGTCGTACATTGCCGTTCCGGCGGCGATGCGGCACGCGTTGCCGGAGGCCAATCCGAGTTTGTATGTGTCGATGGCGCTGGGGGTGACGTTTCCGTTCAACGTGGCGGTTGGGTTGCCTTTGTATTATTGGGCGGTTGGAAAGGTTCTGGGCGGAACATGAAGGCGGTCAAGCGGGTGGAGATTATTTGTGAAACGGCGGGGCTGGAGGAAATCCGGCGGCTGCTGGAGCGCGCGGGGGTTTCGGGGTTCACCGTGTTCAACAACGTGACCGGCCAGGGCGGGCGCGGGCGGCGGGAGGACGACGAATTGACGGGGGTGTTCCGCAATTGCTGCGTGATGACCGCGTGCGCGCCGGAGCAGGCGGCGCGGATCGCGGAGCGGTTGCGTCCGGTGCTGCGGCGCTACAGCGGGGTGTGCCTGGTGTCGGACGCGATGTGGCTGCATCATGGGGAGCGGGAGTGAAATCCGTTTCGGCCCTGCCGTTCGAACTTTTCGTGGCCCTGCGCCATTTGTCGCCGAAGCGGACGTTTGTTTCCGTGATCACGGTGCTGTCGCTGCTGGGCGTCGTACTGGGGGTGATGGTGCTGATCGTGGTGATCTCGGTGATGAGCGGGTTCGAGCGCGACCTGCGGGAGAAGGTGCTGGGGTTTACGGCGCATGTGACGGTGACCAGCCACGGGATCATGGAGGACCCGGCGGGGGTGTTGCGGGTGATCGAATCGAATCCGGAAGTGCTGGGGGCGAGCCCGTTTGTGACGGGTCCGGTGTTGATCGAGTATGCCAAGCGGATTTCGACGCCGTTTGTGCGGGGCGTGATGCCGGGCCGGGACGAGAAGGTGATGGGCCTGCGGCGGTATCTGGATCAGGGCGAGTTTTTGGTGGAGGGGGAGGGGGTGGTCGTGGGGGCGCGGTACGCGGCGAAGCAGGGCATCGAGGTGGGGGACAAGTTGCTGGTATTTTCGCCGCGCAACGTGGAGGAATTCCGCAAGGCGAGCGAGTCGGGGCAGCGGGCGGTGTACCTGCCGACGGAGTTGGTGGTCACGGGAACGTTCTCGACGGGGATGTACGATTACGACGCGAACTTCATCCTGGCGTCGCTGGAGACGGCGCAGCGCTTGTACAACCTTGACGGGGGCGTGCACGGCATCGCGGTGCGGGTGCGGGAACCGCTGCAGGCGGAGCGCGTGAAGAAGGCGCTGAACCCGCTGCTGGAACCGCCGGTGCGCGCGTGGACATGGATGGACCTGAACCGGCAGTTGTTCTCGGCGATTGCGGTCGAGCGGAACGTGATGTTCTTTCTTTTGCTCTTCATCATTGTCGTGGCGGCGTTCGGGCTGGCGAGCACGCTGATCACGGTGACGGTGCAGAAGGCGCGGGACATTGGCGTATTGAAGGCGTTGGGGGCGTCGGAGGGCCAGATTCTGCGGATTTTCCTGGCGCACGGGTTTGTGGTGGGCGTTTTGGGGAGCGGGAGCGGGCTGCTGGCGGGGCTGGGGCTGTTGCGGGCGCGCAACGAGGCGGCGCAACTGCTGGCGCGGGTGTTTGGGATCGAGATTTTCCCCTATGAAATTTACCAGTTTGCGGCGATTCCCGCTCAGGTAAACGAGCGGAACCTGGTGGTGATCTGCGTGTCGGCGGTGGTGATTTGCGTGCTGGCGGCGTTGTTTCCGGCGTGGCGCGCGGCGTCGCTGCCGCCGGCGCGGGCGTTGCGGAGCGAATGACGGGGCGGAAGGCGGGCAGGCGGGCATGAACATGATGGGAACGGATTGATATGGCGCGGCTGGCGGCGGAAGGCGTCGAGAAGGAGTTTTGGATGGGCGCCCAGCGTCTGCGGGTGCTGCGCGGGATCACGCACACGTTTGCGGACGGCAAGCTGACAACGGTTGAGGGGGCTTCGGGATCGGGAAAGAGCACGCTGCTGCATGTGCTGGGGGGGATCGAAAAACCCGACGCGGGGAGGGTGCTGTTGGACGGGGTTCCGTTTTACAGCGAGCCGGCGCGGGCGCAGGCGGCGGCGCGGAACCGGCGGATTGGATTTGTGTTTCAGGCGTACCATCTCCTGCCGGAGATGACGGCGCTGGAGAACGTGATGTTGCCGGCGCGGATTGGGCGGCGGGAGGGGCGGGCGAAAGCGGCGGCGTTGTTGGAGGCGGTGGGTTTGGGGGCGCGGGCGGAGCATTTGCCGGCGGAGCTGTCGGGGGGCGAACAGCAGCGGGTCGCGATCGCGCGGGCGCTGGTGAACGAACCGGAGGTGCTGCTTGCCGACGAGCCGACGGGGAACCTGGACTCGAAGACCGGGGGTGCGGTGCTGGAAATGCTGCTGGGGTTGCGGGCGGGGCGGGGTTTGACGGCGGTGTTGGTGACCCACGACGCGGCGGTGGCGGCGCGCGGGGACTTCCACTTGCATCTGGCGGACGGGGCCCTAGTATGACGGTCCCCAATATGAAGGTGTTCATCGACGGCAGGCATGTGGACAAGGCGGACGCGAAGGTTTCCGTGTTCGATCACGGATTGCTTTACGGCGACGGCGTTTTCGAGGGGATTCGCATTTACAACAGGCGGATCTTCAAGCTCGACGAGCATCTGGAGCGGCTGTACGACTCGGCGAAGGCGATCCTTCTCAAGATTCCGATGGAGTTTGAGGCGCTGAAAAAGGCGGTGATCGAGACCTGCCGCTTGAACGGGTTGGGCGATGGCTACATCCGGCTGGTGGTGACGCGCGGGGAGGGGAACCTGGGCCTTGGGCCGGAGCGGTGCCCGGTGCCGTGCGTCATCATCATCGCGGACACGATTGAGTTGTATCCGCAGAAGTTTTACGAGGAAGGGTTGCGGGTGGTGACGGCGGGGTCGCGGCGGGTTTCGCCCGGGGCGCTGAGCCCGGCGGTGAAATCGCTGAATTACCTGAACAACATCATGGCGAAGGTCGAGGGGCAGATCGCCGGGGCCGGGGAGGTGGTGATGCTCAACGACCAGGGCCTTGTGGCGGAGGGGTCGGGCGACAACGTGTTTGTGATCAAGAAGGGGCGGATGTTCACGCCGCCGGTGTATGCCGGGGCGCTGGGCGGGATCACGCGGTTGACGGTGATGGACATCGCGCGGGAGATGCATTTGCCGCTGACGGAGATGAACCTGAGCCGGTACGACCTTTACGTGGCCGACGAGTTTTTCCTGACGGGCACGGGGGCCGAGGTGATCGGCGTGCGCGAGATCGACGGGCGGGTGGTCGGGGACGGGAAGCCCGGGCCGGTGACGCGGGATTTGGCGGAGCGCTACCGGAAATTGACCAGGTCCACGGGCACCCCTATAGTCTGACATGGCAGCGAACCGACCGCCCGGATGCGAGGGCTGCAAGGAGCCCGCGACGATCCATCTGACCCAGATCATCAACGGCGTGATGCACAAGGTGGACCTTTGCGCGAAGTGCCCGAACGCGAAGAGCATCGACGATCCGACGGGTTTTTCGCTGGCGGACCAGCTCTTGGGCCTTGGGGCGGCCGACGAAATGAAGCGGGGGAGCCAGGAATTGACGTGTCCGGTTTGTGGGTTCAGCCAGGCGGATTTCAAGAAGTCCGGGCGGCTGGGCTGTCCGACCTGTTATGACACATTTGCCGAGGGGCTGGCGGCGTTGCTGCGCAACATGCACCGCGGGACGGTGCACAAGGGGAAGATGCCGGACCGGTTTCGCACGGCCCGGGAGCTTCAGACGCGGATCGACTCGTTGGAGGCCGACCTCAAGAAGGCGGTGGGCGAGGAGAACTACGAGGCGGCGGCGGCGATCCGGGACCAGATACGCGAGATCGAGACGCGGTTGGCGGCTTGAACGGGACCGGGAAGCCGGGGTGGGAGCGCCCGGATGGCGGGCGGCGGCGCGGGTATTCTCATGGAATTTGAACTGGAGTCCGGGTACGAGCCGTGCGGCGACCAGCCGGCGGCGATTGCCGCTTTGACCGGGGCGTTTGAGGGGGGCTCGAAGCACCAAGTGCTGCTGGGCGTCACGGGATCGGGGAAAACCTTCACCATGGCGAACGTGATCCGCGATTTGGGGCGTCCGGCGCTGGTGTTGTCCCACAACAAAACCCTTGCGGCGCAGTTGTACAGCGAGTTCAAGCAGTTTTTTCCGCGCAACGCGGTGGAATATTTCGTGAGTTACTTCGACTACTACCAGCCGGAGGCCTACCTGCCGCAGACGGACACCTACATTGAAAAGGACTCGAGCATCAACGACGAGATTGAGCGGCTGCGTTTGTCGGCATCGGCGTCGGTGCTGTCGCGCCGGGATGTGGTTGTGGTGGCGAGCGTTTCGTGCATCTACGGTTTGAGTTCGCCGGAGGATTTCTTCGACATGCTCCTGCCGGTGGAGGTGGGGCGGCGGACGCCGCGGGATTTCGTTTTGGGAAAGCTGGTGGACATGCAGTACGAGCGCAACGATTATGAACTGGCGCGGGCGCGGTTTCGTGTGCGCGGGGACGTGGTGGAGGTGGCGCCGGCCGGCGGGGAGGAGGGGTTGCGGATCGAGTTTTTCGGCGACGACATTGAGCGGCTGGCGCGGTTCGATTTGGTCACGGGCGGGGTAATCGAGGAAATCCGCAAGGCGACGGTGACCCCGGCGAAACAGTTTGTGACGCCGCACGACAAGTTGCGCCGGGCGTTGGGAACGATCCGTGAGGAGCTTGTCCAGCGCGTGCATGAGTTGGAGAAGGCGGGCAAACTGCTCGAGGCCCAGCGCCTCACGATGCGGACAAACTACGACCTGGAGATGATGGAGGAGATGGGGTACTGCAGCGGGATCGAGAACTACTCGCGGCACCTGTCGGGCCGCCCTCCGGGCTCGAAACCCTACACGCTCCTGGATTTCTTTCCGAAGGACTTCCTGATGATTGTGGACGAGTCGCACGTGACCGTGCCCCAGGTCCAGGGGATGTTTCATGGCGACCGGTCGCGGAAGACGGTGCTCGTCGAGCACGGGTTCCGCTTGCCGAGCGCGCTGGACAACCGTCCGCTGAACTTCGCGGAGTTCGAGGGGATGATGGGCCAGGCGCTGTTTGTGTCGGCGACGCCCGGGCCTTATGAGCTTGGGAAGACGGGCGGGAAGTTTGTCGAGCAGATCATCCGGCCGACGGGCCTGATGGACCCGCCGGTTACGGTGCGCCCGCTCAAGGGGCAGATTGACGACCTGATTGAGGAGGCGAAGAACCGGGTGGCGGCGGGGGAGCGTGTGCTGGTGACGACGCTGACCAAGCGGACGGCGGAGGATCTCACCGATTACCTGCGCAATGTCGGGATCAAGGTCCGGTATTTGCATTCGGAGATCGACGCGATCCAGCGGGTGGAGATTCTGCGGGACCTGCGCGGGGGCAAGTTCGACGTGCTGGTGGGGATCAACCTCCTGCGGGAGGGGTTGGATCTGCCCGAGGTGTCGCTGGTGGCGATTTTGGACGCGGACAAGGAGGGATTCCTGCGGTCGGCGACATCGTTGATCCAGACGGCGGGCCGGGCGGCGCGGCACATCAACGGCGGAGTGATTCTGTACGCGGACACGATGACGGACTCGATCCGGGAGCTGCTCCGCATCACGGAGTACCGGCGCAAGGCGCAGGCGAAGCACAATCTGGAGAACAACATCACCCCGCGGAGCGTGGTGCGCGCCGTGCAGGAGTCGTTGCAAACGGTGATCAAGGCGCGCGAAATGGAGATCAAGATCGCGGGCGCGGCGGGGGATCCGGACCTTGGAGCGCTGCTGGAGGAACTGCGCGCGGACATGAAAGAGGCGGCTTCGAAGCTGGAGTACGAGCGGGCGGCACTCTTGCGCGATCAGATTTCGGAGATCGAGCGGGGGACGGGCCTCGCGGCTGCGGATGGGTCGCGTCCGGTGAAGTACAAGGTTTCGCGGAAGCGGCCGGGCCGGACATCGAAGGTGTAGGGGCTGGCGCCGGCGGGGCGGGTTCCAAGTGGTGGGTTCCAAGTGGTTGACCGGCGTGGGATGCCCGGCCAGAGTGCGGCAATGGCGTCCGACTATGACGGGGCGTGGAAGGATTTGCTTCAGCGGCGGCTGAAGGAGGTATTGGCGAGTTACTTCCCGGTTGTTGCGGCCGCCATTGACTGGTCGGTGCCGCCGGAATTCAAAGACCAGGAGCTGCGCGAGATGGCGGTCGCGGAGGCCGGGACAGACAACCGCGTGGACATGCTGGTGCGCGTTGCCACGCGGGATGGGCGCTCGGAACTATTGTTCCTGCACATCGAGGTCCAAAGTTTTCGCGAGGAGGGATTTGAAAGCCGGGTGTTCCGGTGTTTTCACGGGATTCGGACGGGATGCGGCGAGGAGGTGGTCACGCTTGTGGTTCTTGCCGACTTGGACCCGTCGTGGAAGCCGGGCGAGTACCGGTACGAGCGCCTGGGCTGTGAAGTGTCATTCCGGTTCCCCTGCTGCAAGTTGCTGGAGATGCTGCCACGTTGGGAAGGCGACAATACTCTGCCGGCAATCGCCGCACGGGCACAGATTGCGGCGTTGCGGACCAGTCGGCATCCCGACCTGCGCCTGGCGGTGCGGTGGCAGTTGACGCGCAAGCTTTACGATGCGGGGTTTGGCCGGGAGGAGATTCGGGAGGCGTTTCGGGTGGTCGCCTGGATGATGCGGTTGCCGCAGGAGCAAACCTTGATTTTCCGGCGGCGACTGGCAGAGTTTGAACAGGAGAGAAACATGCCGCAGTTGCTGGACATCGAAGAGGTTGCAATGGAAGAAGGCCTTGCCAAGGGCCTTGCCAAGGGCCGGGAGGAGGGCCGGGAGGAGGGTCAAATCCTTGGCCGGAGGGTGGCTGTGCTCGAAGCGCTTGAAACGCGGTTCGGGCCGGTTTCGGAGGACATCCGCGCAGCCGTCGAGCGGGTTTCGGATTCCACGAAGCTCCGGGCGATGCATCGGGCCGCGATAGAGTGCGGGAGTTTGGCCGCGTTTTCGACAGGCTGCTAGGCGGAAAGCGCGGTGTCCCTGGGAGAGGACAGGGGATCAGCGGGGCGCCGGTCCGGAGTTCAGTTTCCGAATTGAGCTTTCAACGCCTCGAGGGATTCCTTCTCAAGCTGGCGGCGGCGGGGTTCCATTTCGGCGCGCAGCGTTTCCTCGATCTTTCGCCGGCTTCTCCAGTATTCGCGCACGAACGCCTGGGTTTCCCCGGCGCCGACTTGAATGCCAAGCTGGCGGGCCTGGTCAAGCGCCTCCCGCTGTTGGTCGTCGCGAAAGCGGTGCAGGCGGTTGACGAACTCCTTGCGGTCCTCCTCGGACATCTCGCGGAATCGTGGCCACTGGGAAAGTTTTGTCTCCACCTCTTCGGGCGGGAGTTCCATGAGATGGAACATGAGCATGCGTTTGTCGGGCGGGAAGGGGCCGTGCATTTCGTGGCGGTCCATCGGGCTCCCTGGACCGCGCGGAAAGGGGCGTCCGAACCGGTCGGGCCGGTCTTGGGCGCCGCCGGACGGGCCCGCGCCCTGGCCGGTGGCGGGGCGCCCGCCAAACATTGGGCGCCAACCTCCGCCCTGTTGGCCGGGTGGGGGTGAATCTGGCGCGGCCTCGGGCGGGGCGGTTTGGCCGGGGGGCGGGGGCTGTGGCGGTGGCGAAGGGGGTTCCTCGCCGCGGGCGCAGGCGGCGGCGAGAAACGCGGCGGCGGGAAGGGCTAACGGGAACTTGCGAGCCATTGTACGTCGGTATCCACTTGATTGGCGAGGAAGGCGTCAAACGCGGCGAAAACCGTGGCCTCTTCGACCGGGGCGGGCGCCGCCGCGGGGGATGCGGTGGCGGTCTGGGGCGCCGGATCGGTCTGGGGCGTGGTAAAATCGCGGGAGGCGAAGAACGCGACAGCGGCGCAGAGGGCGAGGGGAACGGCGGCGAGTCGGCAGGCGCGAAGGAGCGTGGCCCACGGCGCGGGAGTGGCCTGTGCGCGGCGGGCGGCACGGAGGATGTGGCCTGTGAGCCAGGGGGAGGGGAGGGGGCGGCGAGCGCGTCCCAGGAGCTCCCAGAGGGGATCGGAATCGGTGTGGTTCACGGTTGTTTAACCCTGGGAATCGGGATTCGTTGCGCCCAAATATCGTCGCAGCCGTTCCCTGAGGGTTTCGCGGGCGCGAAAGATTTGGGATTTCACGGCGGGAACGCTGAGGTTGAGGACGCGCCCGATTTCGTCGTAGGCCATGTCCTCGTATCTGAGGAGGATCATGGCCATGCGTTGTTGGGGGGGCAGGGCGGCGAGGGCATTCTGGATTTCGGATTCGAGTTCGCGCTGGAGGACATCGGCGTCGGGGGGGGTGGCGTGGACATCCTCGAACTGCACCGGGGTGCTGGTGTCGGCGTACATGGCGGGCGCCTCGAGGGAGGCATGGGTGTGGCGGCCCCGGCGGCGGGATTCGTTGAAGACGAGGTTGCGGACGATGGTGAACATCCAGGTGGTGAACTTTGCCTCGGGCCGGTAGCCGGGGGCGGCCTTGAGGATGCGCAAGAACGCCTGCTGGGTGATGTCTTCGGCCTCGGTCGGATCACCCAGCATGCGCGCGGCGGTGCCAAACACGGCGCCCTCGTGGCGGCGCACGAGCGTGGCAAAGGCGGCGTGGTCGCCCGCGGCGACGCGGACCATGAGATCGGCGTCGGACGGTTCGGCGGGATCAGGCGACGGACTGGACATCGGCGGGGTCGAAGGTGAGGAGGGAACCTCCGGGCTGCTCGAAGACAAAACGGTCGCGGAGCCGGGCGAGGGCGCGGGGGTGATCGATGGCGAGGGTCTGGCCGGAGGCGAGCGTGAGGACGAACGGCGCGAAGGGGTCGGCGCGGAGGCGGCCTTCGAGGATGGCGGCGGGGGAAGGGGGAGCGGGGCGTTCGAATGTCTGGTCGCGTCCGAGTTGAACAAGGAGCGGCTCGATTTCGGCGAGCTCGGGGCCTGTGACAGTGAGATGGCCCATCTTGCGGCGGGGCTTGGCATCCGCCTTTCCGTAAAGGTGGAGGGCGGCGCCCGGCAGGGCGCGCATGCCGTCGAAGTCGGGTTCGCCGTCCGCCCAAAGGTCGCCGAGGAGATTGGCCATGATGGCGGGGTGCCGCTGGGTGACGATGGGAAGCGGATGGCCGGTGATGGCGAGGACGTGGTGGCGGAACTGGCTGGAGGAACAGGCGTCGATGGAGAAGTGGCCGGAGTTGTGCGGGCGCGGGGCGAGTTCGTTGAAGAGAATCTCGCCGGTGCGCGTGAGGAAGAGTTCGGAGGTGAGCAGCCCCGTGACGCGCAGGGCCTGGGCGGCCTGGGCGGCGAACGCCTGGGCGCGGAACGTGAGGGAGGAGTCAAGCGCGGCGGGGGCGCGGGTTACGGCGAGGATGTGGCGGTGGTGTTCGTTGTGGCAGACGGGGAAGCACCGGGTTTGGCCGAGGGCGTTGCGGGCGCAAACGACAGAAAGCTCGCGCTCAAAATCGACGAACGCTTCCAGGACGGCCTCGGGCGCGCCGAGGGCGTCCCATGCGGCGTCGAGATCGGCGCCTTCGTGGATGAGGGTCTGGCCCTTGCCATCGTAGCCGAAACTGGCGGTCTTGAGGACGCAGGGGGCGCCGATGAAATCCACGGCATCGGGCAGTTCGGCGGCGCTTCGGACAAGGACGAACTCGGGAACGGGAAAGCCGTTGTCGCGCAGCCAGGTTTTTTCGCGGAGGCGGTTCTGGGTGATGTAAAGAACCTCGGGCGAGGGGTGGGTGGGGACCTTGGCGGCAAGCGCGTCAAGGGTGGCGCGCGGGATGTTTTCGAACTCGAATGTGGCGGCGCGGATGCCGGCGCTGAACACGGCGAGCGCGCCGGCGTCGTCGTAGGCGGCGTCGAACTCGCGGTCGGCGACCTGGCCGGCGGGGCTGCCGCGGCCCGGACCGAAGACCCAGACTTTGTAGCCGAGGTCGTGGGCGGCCTGGGTGAACATGCGGCCCAGTTGGCCGTTTCCGAGCACGCCGATGACGGAGCCCTCGGGCAGCGGCTTGGCGCGCGGAACGGGCGGGCGTTCGTCGTAGGCGGCGGCGTCGGGGTCCAGGCTCATGCGCGGCGGGGGCGCCTCCTTGACGGCACGGGCGCGGGGGCGGCCGGGCGGATGGATGCGGGCGGGGAGACGCGGGGAAGTTTCTGTTTCAGGACGCCGGCGGTTTGTTGTTTGCGGAAGGCGGCGAGGCGGGCGCGGAGGGCGGGATCGTGGAGGGCGACGATGGCGGCGGCGAGGAGGGCGGCGTTGATGGCCCCGGCCTTGCCAATGGCCAGCGTGCCCACGGGAATGCCGGCGGGCATCTGGGCGATGGAGAGGAGCGAGTCGAGGCCTTTGAGCGCGCGGCTTTCCACGGGGACGCCGAGAACGGGAAGAATCGTGAGGGCGGCGGTCATCCCCGGGAGATGGGCGGCGCCGCCGGCGCCGGCGACGATGACCTGGACGCCGCGGGCCTGGGCGTCCTGGGCATAGCGGAGCATTTTGAGGGGGGTGCGATGGGCGGAAACGACGTGGGCTTCGTGGGTGAGGCCAAGGGCGGCGAGTTGGGTGGCGGCGTGTTGCATGGTATCCCAATCGGACTTGGAACCCATGATGATCGCGACGCGCGGAGCGCGCGGGGAGGGCTGGCCGGGCATGGGGAACGTCTAGCCGAAGATTTCTGTTTGGGGAGAACAAAGGCGGCGGACAACAAAGGCGGCGGGAGTTGCTTCCTTCGCGGCCCCTGCCAATGTAGCTGGTGGAAAGGCCGCCGTGTCGGCGGGTATTGCGCGATGGAAGACATTCTCATGCGGGCGGGGGGAAGGGGCGCGAATAGGAGGAGTCGGGGCGCCGGGCTTTGGCTTTGGTTCGCCATGGCGCCGTGTGGGTTCGCCCAGCATGCCGCGCCGCCTCCACCCGAGATGGTGGTGCGGGATGTTGTTCCCGGATTCCGCCAGCCCGAAGTCCAGGCGGAGGACGAGGGGCTGACGCTCTATTCCATCGGTGAGCCCAGCGACGAGGAACAGCAAACGGTGGAATATATCAACCGGGCTCGCGCGGACGCCAATGCGGAGGCGTTCCGGCTGGCGACGACGACCGACGGGGAAGTCTTGAACGCCTACTCCTATTTCGTGGTGGATTTGGTCCAGATGACGAACCAATTCGCGGCGTTGCCGCAGGTGCGGCCGCCGCTTTCGATCAACACCCAGCTTACCCAGATGGCGCGGTTGCACGCCCTGGACATGTTCACCAACACGTTCCAGGGGCATGTGAGCTCGCCCAACCCTCCGGCGCCGTTCACGAACGGGATGACCATTGGCCAGAGGGCAACGGCGGTCGGGTATCCGTGGCGCACAGTCGCCGAGAACGTGTTCGCCTCGTCCAAGTCGGTGTTTTACGGGCACGCGGGGTTCGACGTGGACTGGGGAACGGGCGCGTTTGGGATGCAAACCCCGCCTGGGCACCGCTACACGATCCACGACCGAAACACGAACGGCTACACGGAGATCGGTGTGGGGATCGTGCTCGGGACGAACTCCGGCATCGACTGGACCACGGGCTCGAACAAGGTCGTCGGGCCGCAGATCGTATGCCAGGATTTCGGGGACCAGCCGGGGACGCAGATATTCATCACCGGCGCGGCGCGGTTCGACTTGGTGACGAACGGCTTTTACGATTTGGGCGAGGGCCTGGGCGGGATATGCGTCACCGTGGAGGGAACCAACGGAACGCCGGACCCCGTCCATTACGCGGTCACGGCGCAGTCCGGTGGATATTCCGTGCCGGTAACCCAGAACGGGACCTACGTGGTCACATTCTCGGGCACAAACCTGGCGGACACAACCGCGGTGGTCCAGGTGTCGGGGTCCAACAGTGTGAAGCTGGACTATGTGCCCGCCTATCAGCCTCCGGTCATCACGCCACCAGCGGCGGTGTTCGTGAACCACGACAACTTCATTCCGTTCACGCGCGTGGGGGCGGCGACGGACTACCGGACGCGGGTATCCCGGATGCAGGACGGACCGGTCCTTGAGTTTGTGAACGACGGGGCGGTGAACTGGAGCTTCAACGCGGCGGCGCAGACCTATGCCTCCGTCCAATCTTCCGTGAGCGTGAGCGGGTCGGCGTTTCATCTGGCCAACCCGGGTTTCAACAGCACCATCATAACACTTGGCCGTCCATTCCGGATTTTGACGAACACCGTTCTGTCGTTTCAGTCCCGGCTGGGTTACGCCACATCGGACCAGACGGCGCTGGCGCAAATCTCCACAGACAACGGGGAGACGTGGCAGGACATTTACAGCCGGGCGGGCGATGGGACTTCCGGGGATGGGTCCTTTGCCCCGATCAACCTCCCCCTCGGGGCCTATGCGGGCGCCGAGGCCCGGGCGCGGCTGGGATTTCAATTCACTTCCGGTTCGGCCTACACTCAGACGATTTCGATCGTCGGCTGGATCGTGGACAATTTCTCGGTCTCGAACGTGTTCGAGGTGCTGTCCGTGACGGAGACGAATGTGAAGTATCCGGGCACGTTCGCGTTCAACCCAACTTCAGCGGGGCCGTATTTTCTTGAAGTTCAGGCGGTGAACCAGGCGCGCGAGCTGCCTTACGGACCTGGCGTGACGGTCCAGGCTCAGGCGGGCACGCCGCCGCCGGGGCGGTTGGCAACGCTTTCCGCCGCGCTCCAGACCAACGCGGTATGGGCGATCCTGTTGCAGGGCGAGAACGTGGCCTATCCGCCGTCGGGCGTCTTTGCGCAGCGCGCGTCGAGACTGGCGTCCAACGTGTGGACGGCGGTTACCAACGCGACGGTGGCGCCCTTGGGCAACAACCGGTTTGAGGTGCTGGTGCCGGTTGCGGGTTGGAATCCGGAGTTTGTGCGGGTGGGGGCGGGCTACTAAGGGCGCATGGGGCGCGGCCTGTGGCGGGGCCGCGGCGGCTCAGGTGAGCATGGGGATGAGGTCGTGGAGGCGTTGGCGGACGTCGGCGGTTTCGAGCAGGCGCTGCTTGGCGTCGGTTTCGTCCACGAGCGTGTACCCGACGATATCGGAGAGGAGGTCGGGGTCTTTGAGTTCGGAAAGGAACCGGGAAATCTGGCCGGGCATTTGGGGGATGCGCTGGGCTTTGGCGATGGCGACTTCGGTGACCTTGACCATGAGCGATTCGACCTCGATCCCGGAGGAGTTGGTGCTGTTGATGGGTTCGACGCGGGCTTTGAGGAAGGGGTGGACCTGGGTGAACTCGATAAGCTTGACGCGGCTGAACCCCTGGAGGATCAGGTGGGAAGAACCGTCGGGATTGTCCACGCAGACCCGGACGACGCCGATGCCGGCGATGCGGTGGGGTTGGCGCAGCGTGCCGAGGCGGCCTTCGGACTTGGCCAAGGCGACCCCGAACACGCGGGAGCCGTCGAGCACCTCCCGAAGCATCTTCCGGTAGCGCTGCTCGAAGATGTAGAGCGGCATCAAGGACTGGGGGAAGAGGATGGCCTGGGGCAGGACCATCATGGGAACTACCTCAGGCGCCTGCATGGGGGAACATAACGGGGAATGGACGCGCTTGCAACTGGCGCGCCGGGGGCGCAAAAAGCGGCCCCATGTGGCAGGGCGTAGCGGCGCCGGCGGCGGCGGCGGTTCTTTGGGTCGCGGCGTTCCCGCCTTTTGAGCAGGTCTGGGCGGGTTGGGTGTGCCTCGTCCCGTTGATGCTCGCGGTGCGCGCGGGCAAGGCGGATTGGCGCCACGCGTGGGCGGCGGGAACCGCGGCGTGGGTTGGCACAGTCTGGTGGCTGGGATACGTGACCGTGCCCGGGATGTTGCTGCTGGCAATGTATCTGGGAGGTTATTGGGCGGCCTGGGCGTGGGTGTGGGACCGGCTATCCCGGCGGTTTGCGGAGACGACGTCGCGCGGCAACCTTGCGGCGGCGGCGCTCGGGGCGTGCGCATGGACGGGGTTGGAATGGGCGCGCGGCTGGATGTTTTCGGGGTTTCCGTGGACGGGGCTGGGCGTGTCGCAGTTTCGGAACATCGGCATCAACCAGATCGCCGCGCTTGGCGGCGTCGAGTTGGCCGGCTGGCTGCTGGCGTTTGCCAACGGCGTTTTTGCGCTGACGCTGGTGCGGTTGAAGCGGGAGGCGGAACGTTCCCAGCGCCTGCGCCCGCACCTGGATTTTTCCCTGACGATGGCGCTCGCCGGGGGCGCCTTCCTGTGGGGCGTTTCCCGGTACTTCGCCCCGGCCCCGCCCGCGCGCGATTTGGCGGTCGGATTTGTCCAGGGGAATGTGCCCCAGGCGGAGAAGTTCGAGGAGATGGCGCAGGCGGAAATCCTGGAACGCCACGTGGAGGCCACGCACCTGCTGGCGGCGGCAAACCCGGACCTGATTCTGTGGCCCGAGACGGCGACGGGAACGGGAATGTTCCAGGACCGCGCCCTTACGGCGGCGGTGATGGAACTGGCCGAAGGGGCGCGGCACGGATTGCTGATCGGCGCCCTGGATTACGACGGGCGGGACTATTACAATGCGGCGTTCGCGTTCCCGCCCGGGGAGGGGCGGTTCTCGGTTTACCGCAAGGAGCATTTGGTCCCCTTCGGCGAGTTCATACCGGGCAGGCGCTGGTTCCCGTGGCTGGGCGCGCTGGTGCCGTTGCCACTGGACTACCGTCCCGGGAACGGGGGCGGCGTTCTGGCCATTGGCACCCCCGCGGGTCCGGTGCGGGCAGGGGTGCTGATCTGTTTTGAGGACGTGTTTCCGGGCCTGGCGGGGAGGCGTGCGGCAGCCGGGGCGGAGTTGCTGGTGAACCTGACCAACGACGCCTGGTTCCGGGAGTCGCCGGCGGCGTGGCAGCACGCGGCGATCGCGGTGTTCCGGTCGATTGAGACCGGCCTGCCGATGGTCCGTTGTTCCAATCACGGCGTGACCTGCGTGATCGACAGGCTTGGCCGGATCGTGCGGGTGCTGGAGGACGATACGGGGCGGGCCGTTGGGGTCCGGGGAACGATGCTGGCGCGGGTGGCGGTGCCGGAGCGTCCGGCGCCAACGCCCTGGGCGAGGGGGGGGCGGTATTTCGGGCTGCTATGCGCGGTGGCCGGAGCGGCGTTTGCGGCAACCGAACTGCGGCGCCGTCCCCGGGCCTGAAAGCGTGCGCGGAAGACCGGCCTCAATCCAGGGAGGCAGAGGAGTCGCCTACTTCTTGGTTTCCGGAGCGCCGGAGAGCCTGGCCAGGTCCACGGACTTGCTCACGGGATGCTCGAAATCAATTCCATCCTTGGTCGATGGCCCGACCTTGAAGACTGCGGTGTGGGGCGGTTTCATTTGGAAATCCGCGGAAACCACGGGTCCCGCGGCGGAATCGACATGGATGATCTTTCTGGCGGCCACATCGACGACAAAGGCGGAAAAATGCCAGGGCGAGTGCCCCCCGGAGCTTGTCGTGGTGAAAACCACATATCCGGAATCCGGTGACCACGCGATTCTCGCAACGACCCGGCCTGGAATCACATGCGCGAAATGGAATTCGTCCACCCGCTTGCCGGGCGGAGGCGCGAGCTTGCACACAACCACCTTGGTTCCGTCCAACTCCTCTTTCCAGATCATGTTGGTATCGGCAACCCGCCGGGCGGCGGCCAGCCACCGTTGGTTGGGCGCCTCCGATTTCCAAAGGTTTCCCGCCTCCTCGCCCGCCCACGCGGCGGCGGCCAGGAGCACCCAGGGCAATGGGGCGAATCTCACGGCCTGGAAGACCGGTACATCGCGGCGGAAGAGTCTCCGGCCCGCACGGGCATCCTCCCGGCCGCCCTCGCGCAGACTTCCGCATCTTGCTGGAGATTTCATTTGACGGCTTTCGCTCATGCCGCCTTATTAGGCCTCATGAGACAGATCCCATGCAAGCTAATAATGGGCGTGGTCGTTGGCGCCTTCGCTCTATCGGCGTGCCCCAAGCCAGGCGCCGGGCCGCAACCCAAGCCGGATTCCAAGCCCGTCGAGACCAGCGGGGCCAACGCGGATTCCTCGAAGGCGCCGCTTGTCCTGGACCTTGCCGCGCTTCAGGATCGCCTCCGGATGCTCGAGGTGTCGGCGCCCGCAAAGCAGTGGGAGGTGGACGCCACCGGAGCAGGGAAGGATTCGGGCTTTGGAGTCCTGCGTGCCTTTCTGGACGATCAAGGCGCGATTCGAAAGGTCGCCAACGTGTTCACGAATGAAGCTGGGGGAACGGCCGGCGCAACGTGGTATTTCGACAAGGAAGATGAACTCGTGGCTGCCAGCGAGGTCTCGATCCTGGTCAGGGAAGGCGGTATTCAGGATTATTCGGAAGAAACCAAGCATTACCAGTCGGGCGCCCTGTTCGCGTCGATTTCCCGCAGGGGTGATTTTGGGAAGGGCGCGGCGGTTGAAGTTGGCAGGCTTGAACCGTTTCTGACACCGGCAACGGAGATTGGCGAGGATGGCGCGGTGGACATCTATCTCCATGATGTGCGGCGTGGAAGGAATGCGGGCCGCATTGTGCGGGCATTCCACGGGCGCGCGGGCGGAGTGCCTCAGCGGCTGTTGTTGGAAACCATCTCGCCGAATGCCCGTTTCCTGGTGCAATGGGATCCGCGGAGTCCCGCGGACGAGAAGTCCGGCATGGAGAGCGCCACGTTCTCCATGCTCGACGCCCAAACGGGGAAGACGGCAGGCCAGTTGAACGGCGCCATGGCGCCGGGGATGAATCATATCTACCATTGGGCGGTCTGGAGTCCGGACTCGGCTTGGGTGATTTTCGCCGAAGACGCCAAATGGACGACGGCGTCCGCCGTTCTCCACCGCGTAACGCCGGGCGGGTTGGCGGCGGCGGGGCTGGTCCACGAGGCGGCCGCGGCGGCTGCCTGGAATCATCTGAAAAGCGTACAACATCCTCATGCAAAGCGTGGATCGGGAATCCACGGTTTCGTGCGGATGTTCGGGCTGAATCCGGATGGTCTCGCCGATCTGGTGCTGGTGACCGAGTCCAAGGATGGGGAGCCCGGGGGGACTCTTCGAACGCGGATGGAGCTTCGCCCCGAAAACGGAGGAGGGTTGCTGGCCGCAAATGTCAGAGTGCTTCCAGAAACCGGGGAGCAGGAGTCGAGCGCCGCCGAGGAGGGCAAGCAAATCACAATTTCCGCGGTTGGCGTGGGACCGGTAACCTCGGATACGCCGTTTGCGCTTGCGGCGCTGCGGGATATCTTTTCCAAACATCACCCGGGCTGCCGCGTGGAGGAAGGAATCGAGACATTCGAGGAGGGGGACGAACAACCGGTTTTCCGCGTGCTCCTTGGAGATGAAATCCTGCTGACTGTGGCGCCGATCGTGGGGGAGCGCAGAATCGGCCACCTGTTCACGCGCAGCGAAAGAGTCCCGACCGCCGGGGGTGTTGCCGCCGGCACCGCGTTTGGCGAAATCTTCAAGGAAATCCCGGCGGGGGCAAACTTTGAAGGCATGACCGGCGAAGTGACTGTGGCTCCTCCGGGCATGCCCAACGTTTTGTTCCGCTTCGCTCCCGCGGACAGGAACGAGGGGGAAGGGCTCTCGCAACTCCCACCCCCGGCCAAGCTCAAGGACTGGAAACTCGACTCGATCGAGTGGCGGCCCCAAGCGAAATAGCCGGGGACGGCTATGCCGTTGCGCGTTGTGCCGGGGAACCCGTTCGCGGTTGGGTGGGCCTCACGTGGGGAACGGGTTGTTGGCAAACCCGAGCTTGCCCCAAGCGTCAAGAAATCCCTTGGGATCGGGATTGCGGAACTTGGCCAGGAAGTCGCCCGCGTTGCCCTGCCACTCTTTGGTGAGGAAATCGCCTTTGGCCGTCTGGCCGCCGACCATGACCTTTAGTGAATCGAGGGAAGCCAGGGGCAATCCGCGGGAAACCAGTTCTTCCAGCGTTTGCACCAATTGGATCACTCCGGGGGTGTAATGGCCGCTCTTGTTGCTGATGGCGGCCAACCTCCCATTCACCACCTGCATCTCACCCGCTCCCGCCACATCGCTTGCGGCGAGGAAGGAGGAGTGGTGAAAAGCGGAGACCCTGTGCGAAGCCGAATAAATGGCCCCATCGGGGCTCATCACATAGATGGCCCACCCCAGACCGGAAAACATCGTGGACAACTTGGCTGTGTCGAACGGTTTTCCTTCCTGCATCAGCGTTCCGTTCTTGTCCAGCCCAAGAAGATAGGGCGCGCGTTCGGCGTCGGTATTCAAATAGGTCACGGCAAGCGCTTTGATCTGGTCCACCAGCGGCCACTCTTTGGGGAGGGCTTGGGGGTCTATCTTGAGCCGGGTAAAAACAGCCTGCTTTTCCTGATCACTCCATTTGGACTGGGCCGCATAATAGCTGATTCCCTGCATCAGCAAGGCGTCCAAGTCCATCGAACCGGCTCCGAGAGGGCATGTGGCCCGGTGTTTGAAGGTGTCCACGTCGCCTGAAACATCTTTTCCGTGGAAAGTGCCATATCCCAGGTAATTGGCAATGGCGGTCTTAATCTGTCCGCCCCAGACATCCACCAAAGGCTGAAGTTCCTCCTGATATTGAGGGCTCAGATCCGGGGTCTCCACATATCTTGAGCCGACGGAACGCAGGTGGGGATGCTTTGGAGTTTCGGGCAATTTGTGTGCCACAAGCCATTGTTTGGCGGGCGCGAGATTGAGGGGTTTGGCCGCGTTGTTGGGCATGGCCAGAAGTTTGCGATAGAGGGCCGCCGCGCGGACCGTGTCCCCGGATTTGGCATACGCATCCGCGGCGGCGTACGCATAGTTGGCTTTCGGATCTTCATTAAACGCTTCTCCAAAAAGCTTGCCGAGAGCGGCGCCCGATGCGTCCTGGCCGAGTCCCGCGACAAACACCCGCTTCGCGTCGGCGCTTAGCGCCGTTTGAAGGATCAGGCCAAGAGCGTCCAGTGCCCGATCCTTTTGAGCCTGGGTGGCCGCCGACGCCTTCAGCAGGGATGTGTAAGCCTCCTTGGCGGCGGGGTAATCCTTCAGGCGGAAGAGTGACGTGGCAGCCCAAAGCATGAGGTCAGGATTCGGATCGAACTCCAGCGCCTGCCGGAACTGGGTGGCGGCCTCCTGGTACTGCTCCCCATTGAAGGCTTTGACCCCGAGCTCATAGTGGGCGCGCGCCTGCGCCTTGGCGTTTTCGCGGGCCGCTTTGAACGCCGCAAGGTCCATGAGGTTTGTCATGCGGTCGGTGCGCCGGAGGGCGGGGCGCTTGGAGGCTGCTCCGGCGGCTGGGTTGTTCAAGGATTCTTCCGGCGCCGCCGCGGCGCCGGAAGCATTTGTTTCCGTGTGGCTCGGGGTGGTTCCGATTAAGAAGAGCGCGAAGGCCAGACTGGCGCAAGCAAGGGTTGATTTGTTCATAAGGCGGGGTTCCTTGGGTTCTGCATGGTTGAGGATCGGGGGTTGCGGGATGAAAGACCGGGTTTCAGGGCGTGGAGTCCTGCTCCCTGAGCATCCTGCTGAAATCGGAGAACGGCTCGCTCGAGTCCGAATCGGAGTCCGAGGAGCTGCCGGTGCCCGTGCCGCTGGAACTTGAATCGGTTGAATCGGTGCTGGATGGGGTGGCGCCGGCCTTCGAGGTTTCCGACGATGGCGTTGCGATGGTCGCGGTGGTGATCTTTGCAAATAGGCGTTGGCGGTATTCCGGCGTCAGGCGGGAGTCGTTCAGGAAGGGATGTCGCAACGCCTCCCCTGCGGTCAGGCGTTCGGACGGAACGGGGAGGAGGAGAGAGTTCTGAAAATCAAAGTAATCGGGATCAAGGAGCCCGCCGGCTTTGGGTTTGTGTTCCTTGAATATCGTGCGTAAGGCGGCGCAACGCGCGGAAACCGCCTTCTCCACCGCGTCCCTTGCCCCGGATTCGACAGCAAGGATGGCCTCCCGCGACGCGGCGGCCAGGGAGTTTGTTGCGATTGTCTGTTTGAGCGCCGCATAGGCCGCGTTGGCGCCCTCCAATTTGGCGCGGATTCCTGTTTCCTCGCCTTCTTTCAGCTCGAATACGTCGCTGATCGTGAGTGCGCGGCTGGCGGGGTTGTCGCGCCAGGCATTCGGCATAGCGCCATGGTAGGCAAATGTCGTCCCTCGCATCCAGTCGTGGAGCCATTTCCCCGCGCTCCAGACGTCGAAAGCCCCGGTGACTTTGGTCAGGGCGGTAAAGTCCGCGTAATAGGGGCTGAGGGTGATGGGTGTTTGGCCGCGCTCCGTGAGGGTGCCGAAGTCTATCAGTTTGACGGAATAATCTTCCGCCATCATGGCATTGGCGGGCTTGATGTCGCAATGGACATAGCCTTTTTCATGAATCGCCGCGAGGCCTGCAAATAGATCGCGAAAGATAAAACGCACCGCATCCGCCTTCTCCGTATCGTCGATGGCATGCGCGTTGGATAAGGCCGCCAGCCTTTCGCCGAATTTCTTAAGATCGCCCCGGCTGAGGAGTTCCATGGCGACTCCCGTTTCGGGCGTGGCGCCACGTTTGAGGGGAATCTGCAGAGTCCCATAGCAGGCCACGATGTTCGGATGGGACCCGATAATGGGAAAGGGCCTGGTTTCCATTGCGATCATTTCTTCTAGGGTCAGCTTGCCGACGGTTCTGTTGAACACCTTGAAGACAAAGGACTGTTTCGGTCCGGGAGCCGCGGTGGGAACGGAAACCAGATAGACTGTCCCAAAGGCGCCCCTGTCGAGTTCCCTGACCACGGAAAACTGCTTGCCTTGAAACGCCGGGGGCAGTTTCAGGACTTCCGTGGTTCCTCCGGCCGCGGCGGCGGCGGAGAGGAGGAGGGCCAGGCAGGGAGACTGCAGGGCGCGGATGAGGGATCGGGGTTCCGGACGCGGGGACCGGTTCCATGTGGGTGCTTTGCATTTGTGGTTCATAAGAGGATGGCCGGAAACGTGGCGCTGCTATTTCCAATCGCTGGAGTCCGGGGTGACGTTTGGGTTGTTGTCATCCATGAGGAGTTCGACGGTGGTTCGTTGGAGTTTTGGGTAGCGCTCCGTGAACGTGCGGCGGTCATGGTTGTAGATCCAGCTTCGCGGAGGCGCGCCCGCGCGATGAAAGGTGATGTTCGCATCGACCTGGCCCGCGGGATCGTCCCAGGACGTGGGCGCAGCCGAGGAAAGCGCTTCGGCGCCTGGGAAAGGGCGCTTCAGCAGCCACGACGGACTCTCCGGTGCGGCCCAGTTGCCGGCGGCATCTTTGGTGGGTTTGGCTGTGGCCCTGAAAATCCTGTTCCCCTGGCGCAACTCGATGGCAACGCTTTCGAGCCTGGATCGGGCGCTGAACTGGCTCCACTCGAGGCCGGACAGGTCAATTCGGAGCGGCTGGAGGTACTCGCCAGGGTACGGAGTCGCGCGATCGCCCTCGAACGCCGGCATCTCGACGCAGTAGGCCGCCGGTCTCCCGGTCTGGGAGGAGTCCCCGGTTTCCGTGGAGGTTTGGGCGTCGGAGGAATGGGTGAGCGCATGCCAGAGATGGAGGCGCGTATTCAGCCAGTCGGCTTTTTGGACGTCGTTCTTGTAATCCCCCATGGCGGCAAGCGAGAACTCAACACGGGGATGGGGGAGGGGAATCCATTCCCGGGACTCCGGGTGATTCCACTGCCAGCCGGTTTCGGGTTGCCATTGGAGATACGGATAATAAATCCGCGCTTCGCCGGGAGTGGCGAGGTCAGGGGGGGCGATGGGTTCAAAAGGGCCGGCGGGCTGGGGTTTCCAACTCGCGACGATCTGGGCGACAAGGCTCTGGCTGGCGTCACCCCGGTTCCTGAACACGAGCACCGGGCGGATCTCCAGCCGGTTGACGGTGATCCCTTCCTTCTCCGCGGTTTCCAGGAGCGGAAGGACAAGCGCCGCGGGTTCCGCCTCCTTGGTCTTGGGCATGATTACGGAAGACAGGATATCCGGGGGATATTGTGCGAGGCTGAGCATGCCGGACTGCGTGAACACCCGGTGGCTGGCGATCATCCGGCTCTCGCCGCCCTCCACGCTCTCGAACACCAACTTGGCTTTTTGGAACGCTTCGGGTCCAAGGAAACCGTCCGGATAGGCGTTGGGCGCCCCCTTGCTTCCAGATGTCAAGGGAAGAATCTCCTTGGCAAGCCCGCCGCGGGACCGTCCGCTCGCGCTGACGCTGAAATGAGGATAGAAACCGAGGAAATTCAGAAAGCGCGCCTCCGATGTGGAGTGTGCATCGATCATTTGGTAGTATCTGTGCCGGATAAGGTCTTCCTGGGCGCCCGGCGTGCCCGTCCGCATGGATTCGCTCATGAGGATGCACAAATAATTCGCGGAAAGCCTGACCATCTCAAACTGCGCGGCATTGGGGGAAAATCCCCCGCCGGCCGGTGCGGCACGCACCGCCTTGAGCAACGCGTCCCATTTCGCCCGCTCTTCCGGATACCGGGGGCGGTAGCCATTCGACGCGGCGCGTTGGGATTCCTTGTGGAGCGCCTCGACCAGGTCCGCCTCCTCCTGGCTGAACGCCTGGCTTGCCGCGGCCTTTTCCAGCCAGTCGTTGACGATGAGGAACGGATCCAGCATGCCGTTCGTCCCCTGCGCGTAGAAGAGCGGGACGAATTCGTAGGCAACATCGCATCGCACCGATGCCGTCCGCAGGGCGGACTCCAGGAGGTCGGCTGTCGCGGCGTCCAGTTCGTGCTGAAACGCGCCGGCGGGAGCCTTGCCAAGGCGGCTGTGGAACTCAAGAGGCTTGCGTCCATCGGGATAGAGGCGCACCCTTGACGCCCGCACCGGCAGAGGCTGGATTTCCACCGGATGTTGGAGCCCCATTCGGGGCAGATTTCTTACCGCGTTCCTCCCGAGCAACGGGAACTTGGCGGAGACCGGAATGTCGAAGGGATCGCCGCTTTGCGGAGCCAGGTCTGAGCCGGCAAGCAACGATTGAAGGGAAAAGGACTTCGCCAGCAACTGATTGGAGAGCCGCTGCCGGAGCGCCGGGGAATCGGCGGGCAAGCCAAGCTGAAAGAGGACGCTGGCATTTCCAGAACCCCTCTGGCTCGTTGCATACCTTAGCAACTGGAAGTTCGGATACCTCCTCCCAGGCGCCCCATACTCGGAGAAGCGAAGCTCTCTCGGAGCGTAATACCACCGGGTCGGGCTGAACCGGTCGGGGATCAATCGATATCCCTCACCGGACTCGTCCTCGGCGAAATCCGCGTCGGGAACCCGTTCGGGCAGAATTCGCCGGACAACGATTTCGATTTTGTGATGGGCGTCATCGACGAGGAGGGTGGCCTGGTTGTTCTGAAACTTCACAATCTCTTCCGGCGCCGACGCGCCCACGTTGGGGAACTCACGTCTCAGCATCAGAACCGGTTCCGCGGAGGCGCCCCCCGCCGGACCCGTTTGTGACTCGTCGGCCCGCAACTGAATCACTCCATGGATCCGCCCGTCCGCGGGGCGGAGGTATTCAAGAACAAAAAACCGGCTGAACGAATAGGAGCCCGGAACAGGCTGCCTGTCCTGAAACAGCCTTTGCAGTCCCGGTGGCATCTTATCGTCCACCTTGAATCCCGGCGGAAGCATGTGGGCAAGAATCGCCACGCCCACTTGGGCCTCGTCGCCGCCGGATTGCCACGATCCAAGAAACGTATCGGCGACGACCGCCATATTGCCAGTGAACTGGAAAGGCGGTTCAATATGCAAAGGTATCCGGACGCCCTGGCCTGGCAGAGGCACGGACTTCGCTCCGCTCCCGGCCTTGTATAATTCGCCCTCCGACACGGAAATCGACAGATTCTTGAAGCTCTCGGAATCCATTCCAAACGGAGTGACATCCCCTTCCGGGACATCCAACAAGCGCCGCTCGCCCCTCGGAATGCGCGTCGCCTTGTCCGGGGACGTTGACCAAACCTGCAGCACCCGCTGATTTGTGCCGTCGGAGTCCATCAAGCGGAAATGGAACCTTCCAAAGAAGCCGCAGCTGTCCGTGTTGCCTGCCTCCGACCAGCGCCGGTTTCGTATCCAGGGAGCGATAGTATAGACGATCTTTGGCTCCAAGTCCGGCGAAAACCGCTCGAAGAGCCGGCTCTCCGCGCGCGCCTTGGGATCGAACGGACGGAAAGGCGGGGGTGACTGCGCCAGGGACTCATGCGCAAAGAACGACTGATCCACCCCCTCGCTCCAGTTGGCCACCTCCCACATGACATTGTTCCGCCGGTCATGTATCGGCACCTCGCTGGCTAGATCGACCACAGCCAGCTCCTTGACGGCAATCCGGATGTCCAGCAGCTTTCCGCCACCGATCCATTTGTCGAAACGGAGTTCCTTGATCTGGCCGCCCCGCGGCGCATCGCCCACCTGCAGGGGCGCCTGGGACCGAACGGTCCTGGGGGAGAAGAAAGTGGGCGGCGCATTGCCGTCATTAAGATAGAAGTCGCAATCGGAAAGTTCCAGGACAAGCCCGTCCGCATGCGCTTCGGGGACTTCGACGACGATTGCCGCGGCCATCCCTTTTCTGCTGGACTTTCCCACTTCCCAACTTCCGGTGCCCAAACGTGCTCCCCGCCGGTCCTTTACAGCGATCTGGCACCGCCCGTAGATGCTGCCATCATTGTCCCCGGCACTAATGAGAAAGTACAGCACGCGCGTCTTTCTGATGAGGATGTCAGGAGCGACAAAATGGCGGTCCACAATAACGCCGTCCTGCTCCATCTCCCAAAGCGCGCCGAGGGGCGTTTCCCGATACCCCAGCTCAATGGACGGATCGGTTGAGAAACCGGTGGAGTGGGGTTCCAGGGGCTGGGTTCGAATCCGTTGTTGATCGGCGGCCACCAGGACGGGCGTCACCGGTTTGGCTGTGCGATTGGCGAACCGGATGGAGACCGTTCTGGCTCCGGGAACCGTGCGTTGGGTGGCGGGGGCCAGATC
>CAYSZK010000008.1:0-6742 GCA_964435495.1 uncultured Verrucomicrobiales bacterium | reverse complement strand
TCTGGCTCCGGGAACCGTGCGTTGGGTGGCGGGGGCCAGATCCGGCAGGGGGACCTTCTTGGAAGTTACCGTGACGGACTCCACGCGGTATAGGATGGAATCCAAGGTATCGGCGGGGGCGGGCCGTGACAGCCAGACTCCGGACAAGCCGAGCAGCGCGGCGATCCGCAGGGACGGGCTGCCCGGAAAGCGAGCGGCAGACGCCCGGCGGCCGGCTTGCATGTGGGAGGGGAGCGGGGCCATCGCGTCAGTAGGTCAGGTGGAGATAGTTGTTGGTGCGCGTGATGCCGTTTCCGGCCCATGCGACCGATTGGGGGCGTCCCGAAACGAACCGCTTGAAATGGGCGAGCAGGACGTACTCCAGCCGCTCTCGCGCCTGAATGGGGAAATGGGCGACCCTCCTTTCATCGGTCAGGGTGTCGCTCAAAGTGCGCTGGCCGGTCATGGGATGGGGAATCAGTTCAAGTCTGACGCTGTTGATTTCGCCGGGCCCGAAAGGAAGATGGCTGCCATCCACTTCCACGATCCGCACCCCCAGGTGCGGAACTGCCATCGGCAACTCGCCGGTGAACAGGGGCACGAAACATGACTCCCTCAGGGGTCCCGATTTGGCGCTGCGCAAGGTCGTGGCCACCCGGAAGCGGGAGTGTTGCGCGTATTCGGGCCCAAACCGGCGCGGCAACTCCATCAGATCGAAACAGAGCGCCCGCGCTGCCTTGCCCTCGGCCACCCACTCTCCCATCGGCGACCCGCCCGCGTCGGGAAGCCATCGGGCGGTCCTGACTTCACGATCCTGGCCACCCGCCACGAGCGCCACTTCCATGAGAACTTCTGAAACTTCGAGCGCCTTGGCCACGGCAAGGTTCGGCAGCACAAAGGACGCCTGCCGCCAGTGATCGTCGGCAACCCAGGTGACCAGATGGCGCAGGACAGGATTCTGGTCGAACGCCGCGGCCCCTGGAATGCCCGTCGGCGAGCCGGCCTCGTCGCCGGCAATCCCATGGATTCCGAGCCCGACAAATCCCGAAGCCGTCGCCCTCCGCAAGACCCGGACCGGCTTGGTCAAATCCATTTCAGGAAGGCTCTTTTGCAGTTCCCGCGCTCCCTTGAGGTCAAGCGCCACGGGGATGTCCTGGCTGCCGGATGGAGAGGGGCTCGCCGCGGCATTCCCCATGTCCGCAGGGGCGCCGGCAAACAGTTCGCGATAGATGGCTTCAAGCGCCGGTGCCGCGCGCACAAGATCGGCCTGGGCGGGGAGGTTTGTCACGGTCGCTCCGTGGCGCAGAATTTCGATTCCGCCCGCCTCCGCGATCTCCGCCATCATCGAACAGACGGCATCGGCGGGGAGCCCATTCCCCTGGACGGCCAGCCCTTTCCGCAAGCTTTTCTTGGGATCGGTCTGGAAATACTGCCTGAGTGCCTCCCAGGCGAATCGGACGGTGAAGCCCGCCGGCGGCACTTCGGCTTCGTACCAGAGCGTATAGGTGGCCGGAAGTCCGGTGGCGCTGGCGAGGAGCGCCTTGTAGATTCCGACCTCCTGAACAGCCAGCGGGATGGCCAGGGGGGTTGCGCCATTCGCGTCCAGGGGAGACAGCAGGGACTCCCTTGTTCCAGAGGAGATCCAGCGCCCGGCGCTCTGCGGGGTCGCGGGCGTGTACAGGTCCGCGTGGATATCGCGGATCGGGACAGGGACCAATTCGATGGCCCTGGATGCTTCAAGGTCCATGGCCCGCTTAACATTTGGCACAAGCTGGCTTCGCTCCTCCTCGGATAACCCGAGGGTAATGGCGCATTGCAGCAGGCCGCCTTCCGCGGCGAATCCTGTGCCTCCGGAAATCCGGCGCTGGAACTGGAACAGATGGAATGCGGGGAGCATTCGTTTCTCTCCATCCACGATGCGGGGCGCCATGGCAATCCGGGGTGTGGCGGGCACGTAATAGAATCGCAACGGGTCCACGCTATCCCTCAAAATCTCGATCACAACGGGGCGGCCATCCTGGTAAATCCCGTCCGCAAACTGGGGCCCGGCATCGTTGATGACGGGAAATCCCGATGCCGCCGGGACGGACAGACCGGCCAACGCAAGCCCCGCGAGCACGGCTACGGCCGCTATTGGGGGCGGAGACGGCCTTCGCACATGTGCCGGCTTGCCCGGCGGGGTGGCGGAAGGCCCGGACCCTGCGCGGGCGCGCCATAGTCCCCGAACGTGTGCGGCGCTGGCGGTCATGGCAGGGACGGCTTCGGGCTACTGCTTGCGGTTTTTAAAGGCCGCGATGGCGGATTCGTCGGTGATCCAGTTCCTCAAGCCATCGACAAGCTCGACGTCGCGGGTGACATTCTGAAGGAGCCGTTCCCTGGCGGCGGTCTCGGTGTCATTTCGTTTCCACTTGGGCGCTTTCACGTAGATGCTGGCGCTGGGATTGTAGGAGCCCGACGCGGGCGGGAGAAGGAGGACCAAGTCGTTGAAGAAGACGGTGTCAAAGACAGCGCTGGTCAGGTTGCGGACGCTGAACGATTGGTCCACATCCTTGCCTTGGTCGTCCTTCACGACAGCGGAAATCTCGATGTCAATGCTTTCGTTGCCGTAGTCCTGAAGCAGGGCGGAAGGATCGATTTCGACCCTGCGGAGGTTGGACAGGGGCGACGCCAGTCCGCTGGCTCCTGTCAGCAGCGGCACTCCGTAGTCGAAATGCAGCCTTGGCAAGGGGTCCCGCTTCGGGCCCTTCGTCCGTTTGTCGAATCCCGTGATCGGGCTGCGGTCCACGTAGGCTTTCACTTTGAAGCGGTACTTCCTGAATTCAGGTTTGGTGGCAAATTCGCCGGTGAGAAACTGAAGAAACGCTCCGCCCTGGGGGCCCGGCTTTACGCTCTCACCGGTCCACTTTTCCTGGCCGGGGACGTAGGTGGCCCCCATCTGCGGGCGAACCTGCTCACCTTTCTCGTTGTTGAGCGTCACATAAAGGCCGATCTCCGTGATGCCGAGGCGGTCGGCGTACTCCTTTTCGATGACGGGCAGGCGGAAACTGGACTGGGAAAACGCCTTGGAATCACCGGCATCGCGGATGAAGCGCGCCCGCTCTTCGGGCGTGAACCCCTTCATGTCAAGCCCGATGAATCCGCCTATGACCGTTTGCTTCTTGCGGTAGCTCTGGAAGGTCAGGTCCCATTTCAGTTCTTTCTTGGTCAGTTGGTTGATCTTTTTGATCCCGATGTTCGTCTCAGTCTTGAAGCGGGGGATCACGTTCGGAACCACATTCTCCTCGTCCCCGGCGCCTCCCCCGGACGTGTTGCCGCCTCCGTCCGCGGGAGCGGGCCCATCCGCCGCCTCCGCGGGCGGCGCGCCCGAGGCTTTGGAAGCTTCCTCGCCGGACGTTTTGTCCGCCGCGGAATCCTTCTTCTTTTCGCCCTCGCGCAGGTCGGAGAACTTGATGTCCTCGTTCCGCCCGATCTTTTCGGCCTGGGTGGGGGTGAAGAGCTCCTGGACAGGGCTGGTCACAAGGATTTCCTGGTAGATTTTTTCGAGCAGGGGGGTGAGGTAGGCCATGGCGGCTTTCTCGTCAAAGCCTTCGGCGCTGGTGGTGACCTTGATGTCAATCACGTCGTTCTTCTTCAGCTCGTTGAGGACGTCAAGATTCGAAACCCCGACAGCGGCTTCAAGGTCCACTCCGAAAATGTTGGCAGCCATGCTCTGGCGGTTTTCAATCGCGTTGCTGAAATGCTTGATGGCCTCTTCAAGATTCACGGTCACGGAAATCCCCACGGGAGGCGTGACACCGAGGAAAGAGACGTTGTAGAGAACATTGACGCCTGTGCGCCCTGTGGTGAGGGCTTCGTACACGGAGGTCCCCGGCGTGGTAAGCTCCAGGGTGAAGGGCAGGCTTTGTCCGCCATACTTGGGTCCGGAGCCCTCCTGCATGGACACCCCGGAGAGGAACGTTCCCTTGCCGGGCGCGAAGAGGGCCACGGAAACATCCTCAAAAGGCATGGCGCCGAGGTTGATGTCATTCGGCGCCAGGACGCCGAGGTTGTGCTTCTTCCTCAGTTCCGCGTCACTGTTCACGACGGACGCCAGGCGGCTCAACACTTTCTGCCGATAGGCCCCATTGAAGCCGGAAAGGTCCTGGGCCACGGCGAACTGGAGAATCCCGCCCTCCAACGGGGCGCCCCCGGCTGGATTGCTCAACTGGTACCGGACCAAGTCGAACGTCGGAAGCCCGTCGCTGTCATCCGCGAGCACCAGGGAGGGAGGCAGGTAATACCACTTTTGGGGCTTTTCATGATCCATGATGCAGGTGTAATAGCGAAAGACATCCTTGGTCACGGTCCTGCCCCCTTCCTCCACCCGGCGGGTGCCAACCTTGATGGCAACCGTGGTGGAGGCCTTGGGATCCAGGCTGGGCGCGGCGCCGGCGGGAGCCAGGAGGGCGAGGCATGCCGCCGCCGCCATAAGCATGCTTGGAACGCGGACGAATGGGATCGGGCACGGGCGAGACGCGGGTTTTGAGTTCATGGGATGGGGGTTTTGCATGGGGTTGGTTGTTGCGGTTCAGATCTTCTGGAACCAGTCCTTGTCGGTGAGGATCTCCTCGTCGAATTCAAGGAAAAGCTTGTTGGTCAATTCCACCCCGGCCTTCGCATCCGAAGGGAACCACGCCTCCCGCAGCAGCTTGCGGTTCGAACGAATCTGGAGGTCAACAATTTTGAAGCGGTACTTGCCGTCCTCACCCCGCTTGAGCGGGAACATGAAAGGCTCCTCAATCGTTGCGGAGGTCCATTCATAGGCGATCAAGTGGCTTCCGCTTCCGCCATCCGGCACCTCCAGGGCGATCCGCACTTTGTCGGCTTTCGGGTCCTTCATCAGGGAACCCAGGAGGGAGGCGTCGATCTCGGCGGTTTTCATGTGGTCCAGGGGCCGCAGCATCGGGGCCTGGCCATTGAATCCGGGAATTTCCCGCTTGTCGGAAATGGTGATGGTTTCCTCGCTGCCCTTGTTGCCGATGAAACAGGTGATCGTGGTTTCTACGGGGAACTTGAGGAGATCCTTCCATTGGTCGAGAGTCCCCTTGGCCTTGAGTCTGCCGCGGAAGGCGCCCACGCCGAGTTCAATGAAACTGACCGGCTGGCCATCCCGGTACCAACTTCCCTTGCCGCCGGCCTTCACGTCGTCCGGGCGCCAGGTCATCAGGACTTTCTCGTCGTTTCCGGCGGTGTTCGACAAGGACATCGCAATCTCTGTCACTCCCATGCTGCGGGGCGTGACGACGTTCGGAAGGGCAAAGTTCGCCTTGGCAAAGTCGTCCGAGTCGGAGACCGTGGGCGGGACAAGCAGCGTTTCGAGTCCTGGGTTCTTCGCCAGGTAGTCACCGATGCCGATGAAGCCGTTCGCCTGGTTTCCCGTGCTCAAAACTTCGCGGAAGTTGAAGTTGTAGGTTTGGGTGCCGGTCTTGCGCTCCGTCAGCGACTTCACCGTGGCGTTCACATTTGCCTGCGCGCCGCTGCCGCCCGGTTCCGTGTCGAGGGGCGCGCACGTCGCGGGATCGATCTTTGGCGGCGCTTCCCCGGCCACCAGCGCCGAGACCTTTTCGAGGATGGGCTGGAGATAAACTTGGAGCTGCTCCGCGCTGAGCTTTTCCGTGGTTATGCCCTCCACTTTGATCATTCCCGTGCTCTGGTAATGATCCACGGCGGCCCGCATGCTGGTGTTCGTTTCGGAGTTGCTCCATGTCCAGAACAGGAACCGTCCGCGATCCTGCGCCTTCGATTCCGAGGCCGAGCTGAAGTGGGTGTACACATTGTCCCAATTCACCGTCACCTTGAAGCCGGCCGGCTCGGTGATCTGGTCGTATTCGTAAACAAACCAGCAGGGTACCCCGGTTCTCTCGCGCACAATCCGGTCGTTCAGCGTGGAACTCAGCACATCCAGTTTGACCGAGAACGGGATCTCCGCCGTCAACGAAGTAGGCGCCAGCCCGCCCGGGGCGCCTCCCGCAAGCGCCTGGCCCGTTGAGGGATCGTACACGATGACCTTCGGGTTCTTGATCGCCACGGGGCGCAGGGAGATTTTCTGATCCTCAGGAACCTTCGCGGCAGCCCGGATTCCCGCTTCAATCTCGGCAAGCTGGGCGGCGGTGTAGCCAAGGGTCACGGCAAACTGGAGAATCGCTCCCTCAATTTGTTTGTTGGCGGCGCTGGCCCTGTCGGAAAGCTGGAACTTCTGGAACAAGAACTGGGGCATCGTCAGCGCGGCCTCCTTGCCCGCGCCGGCCGGCGCCGTGACCAGTTGAGGCTGGAGGGGAAGGTAATAGAACGTGAGGGGATCCTCATGGTCGCGGTGGAGCGTGATCGTCGCCTTGCGCTCCACCGGGACGCGAAGTGTCACTGCGACCTCAAGGGTCTGCTGGCGGGCCGGTAGCGCCACCAAGGCGCCCTTCTCTGGAAGCGCAAGAGCGAGCAACAGAACGGCGGCGCGGAGGAGCGGGGGGATGGAGGGATGGTTCATGGGGCGGATGGGGTTGGCGGGTGGGTTTGGGACGAGGGGAAGGGTCATTGATTCAGAGGAAGACATTCGGGCGGGGGCCGATGGGAATCCGGGGGTGATCGGGGCAGGACCCCAAAAGAACCCGTATGACGTTCCGACATGAACTAATACCCCTGGGCAACATCGCCGGAAAAATGGAACGGTCTGAGTCGAATGGCGCTTAAATAAGGGGCACTATGTTCACGTTGATTTTCCCGGATTGTC
>CAYSZK010000007.1:53334-66752 GCA_964435495.1 uncultured Verrucomicrobiales bacterium | reverse complement strand
CAGCGCGGGCAGGGGGATCGCGGCATGGGTCGAAGGGGGTGTTGACAACGCTCTGGAAAAGAGCATATGCTCATTTCCGATGAATGTCAACGGACTGGAACGGGAGGCGGGGGCGCCGGCGCGGGTCGCGGTGCCGATGGCGGAGGGGCGGTTTGCCGGGCATTTCGGCGGGGCGCGGGAGTTTTTGCTGGTGGACGGGAGCGCCGGGGGCGGCGCGTTGCATCAGGAGAGGCTTTGTCCGGCGCCGCCGCACGCGCGGGGGGCGTATCCGCGCTGGCTGGCGGGGCAGGGCGTGGACGCGGTGGTGGCCGGGGCGATTGGCGAGCGGGCGTTGATCATGCTGGCGGACGCGGGGATCCGGGTATTTATGGCGGGCGGAGACGGGACGCCTTCGGCGCTGGCGGCGGCGTGCCTGCGAGGGGCGTTGGCGGAGGCGACGCTTGGGAACAGCGGATGCGACCACAGCCATGGGCACGACCACGACCACGACCACGACCATGGGCATGGGCATGGGCATGGGCATGGGGGAGAGGGTTGTTCGCACGATGGCGCGGCGGATTTGTGAGGCGCAGGAAACAAAGAAAGGAAAGCGGTTATGAAGAGATGGAATCGGAGAGCGGTGGTGGCGGCAGTGTTGTTGGCGGTGGGTGTTGCGGGGGCGGGGGCGGACGCGGAGGAAGCGCCGGCGCGTGAGGGCGTGTTCATCCATTTGAGCGCGGGACCGGACCAGGGGCATCGGGTGGTGATGGCGTTAAAGATGGCGGTATTGATGGCGGAGGGTGGCAGGGACGTGCTGGTGTATGGGGACATTGAGGCGGTGAAGGTGCTGGTGAAGGGCGCGCCGGAGGTGAAGCACAAAAGCTTTGAGACGGCGTCCGGTTACCTGGCAAAACTCGCGGCGTTGGGCGTGCCGGTGCGGGCGTGCCCGTCGTGCCTGGCGGCGGCGGGAAAGAACGCCGGGGACTTGTTGCCCGGGGTGAAGCCGGCGGACGGCGCGGAGTTTTTTTCCTTCACGAAGGGGCGGATTCTGTCGTTGGACTACTGAGCGGGCGGAGACGCCTGGGGCGTGAGCCGGAGGGGTGCATGCACCCGGGAGCCGGAGTTTGATGAAGGCGTGCCTTGCCAAGGGGGGCCGGTTCTTGTAGGAGGGGCGCGGTGAAAGCGACATTGGCCGGACCATGGATGGGGGATGGATGGACTCCCTGACGCTGCTTTGGTTGGTATTTTGGGCGGCGGCGGTGCTGGTCTCGGCGATTGACCTGTTTGTGGTGACGCACCGGCATACGCCGGTGGGAGTGGCGTCGGCGTTGCGATGGACGGCGTTATGGGTGTCGGTGGCGCTTGGGTTTGGGGGCGCGGTGTACGCATTGCACCCTCGCGGGCCGGACATCGCTATGCTGTACATCGCGGGGTATCTGACCGAGTACTCCCTGTCGGTGGACAACCTGTTTGTGTTCATCCTGATTTTTTCGCTGATGGGGGTGCATTCGGCGGCGCAGCCGAAATTGATCAAACTGGGCATCTACCTTTCGATTGTGCTGCGGGTGCTGTTCATCCTTTTTGGGATCGCGCTTGTCGAGAGGTTCCATTGGCTGCTGTACCTGTTTGGCGGCTTGCTGGTTTGGACGGCGTGGAAGATGCTGGTTTCGGACGAGGAAGACCAGGTGAAGCCGGAGAACAACATTTTGTTCAAACTGGCGTCGCGGTTCCTGCCGATGGACCCGGGGGAGGAGGGCGGGCGGCGGCTGGTCGTGCGGCGGGAGGGGCGGTTTTGCGTGACGCCGTTGTTTCTGGTGTTTCTGGTCATTGGCAGCACCGACGTGCTGTTCGCGGTGGACTCCATTCCTGCGATCATGGGGATCAGCCAGGATCCGTTTGTGGTGCTGACCTCGAACGTTTTCGCGGTCCTGGGATTGAACTCCCTGTTCTTCGCGTTGCGCGGGATCATGGGGATGTTCCAGTTCCTTAAGCACGGGGTGAGCCTGATCCTGTTTTTCATCGGGGCGAAGATGATCGCGGGCATGCATCATCCGGTTGAGGAATGGTTCAAGGAGCACACGTTCGTTTCGTTGCTGGTCATTGTGACGGTTCTGGCGGTTTCCATTGTCCTGTCGGTTTGGCACAGCCGGACGTTCCCCAAGGCCGGCGGGGGCGGGCGGAACGGAGAGGGCGGCGGCGGGGGTGGGGAACCGGCGGGCAACGGAGTGGCGGCGATATGAATGAACAAGCGGTATTTGGGCTCACCCTGCTGGTGGTGGGCATGGGCGGCACGCTGGCGGCGCTGTTCCTGATCACGCTCGTGATCAAGGCGCTGACAATCCTGCTTCCGGTGAAAGAGGCGGACGGGGAGGAACGGAAATGAACGAAGCGATTCTGGCGGGGTTGAAGTCGCTTTTGGCGGGCGTGGAATTTTTGGCGGCGCAAGGCGGGCCGAACATGGTGATGCTCGGGGTGGCTGGGTTGATGTTCTGGCTGGCGATCGGGAAGGGTGTCGAGCCGTTGCTGTTGTTGCCGATCGCGTTCGGATGCCTCCTGGTTAACCTGCCGCTCAGCGAGGTGATGGGGGAGGAGGGCGTTTTACGGACGTTTTACGAATTCGGCATCGGCAACGAGCTGTTTCCGCTGCTGATTTTCGTCGGGATCGGGTCGATGACTGATTTCACCCCGTTGCTGGCGAATCCGAAGCTGCTGCTGTTTGGAGCGGCGGGGCAGCTGGGGATTTTCGTGACCCTGCTGCTGGCGCTGGCGGTTGGGTTTTCGAAGGAGGAGGCGGTTTCCGTTGCGGCGATAGGCGCGTGCGACGGGCCGACGGTGATTTACGTTTCCAACATGTTCGCGGAATTGGGCAAGATTCCGGCGGCGATGGTGGGGGCGCTGGCGGTTGCCGCCTATTCGTACATGGCCCTGGTGCCGGTGCTCCAGCCGCCGATCATGCGGTTGCTGACGACGAAGAAGGAGCGGGCGGTCCAGATGCCAAGCCCGAAAGGCAAGGTGTCGCAAGCCGCGTTGGTCGCCTTTCCGCTGGTCGTGACGATTTTGACGGGGGTCATCGCGCCCAAAGGGCTGCCGTTGATGGGAATGATCATGCTGGGCAACTTCATGAAAGTGACCGGTGTGGTGGAGCGGCTCACCAGGGCCAGCGAGAACGAGATCGCAAACATTGCGACGCTTTTCCTTGGGCTGGCCATTGGCGGCACGATGTACGGGCCGCAGTTCCTGACGGTCGAGACGCTCAAGGTGTTCGGCCTTGGGCTTGTGGCGATCACCATCGACACCGTGGGCGGCATCCTGCTTGGGAAGGTTTGGTGCCTGTTGTCCGGCGGCAAGGTGAACCCGCTGGTGGGCGCGGCGGGCATTTCCGCCTATCCCATGGCGGCGCGCCTGGTCCAGAACGAGGGCCAGAAATGGAACAAGCACAATTTCCTGCTCATGCACGCGATGGCGGCCAACACGGGCGGGCAGATCGGGTCGGTGATGGCGGCGGCGATCATGCTGTCGCTGCTCAAGGGAATGGGGATCATCTGACGGGAGAAGCCGCGAAATCCTTTCAGCGGACCTCGATCAACCGATGTCGCCCGGTCGCCAAGGCCTCCAGCACCGTCGGCAGGCGCGGTTCCAGCCACGCGCGCAGTGCCCGGTTATTCGCGTTGCCCAGGCGCAGCCACACGATCACCGGACCGCCGCTCTCACGGATGCACCGGTCCGAAAAATCCTCGTCCTTGGTCACAATCACCGCTCCTGTGCGCAGCGCGTGCGCCCAGATAAGCGCGTCGTCCGCCTCGCGCAGGCCGGCGTCTTCCAGATGCTCAGCCTGGTGCCCGACCTCCTGAAGCCAGCGGGCCATGGCCGGCGGCAGTTGCGCGTCGATCAGAAACCTCATCACCGCGTCAGAACGGCGTGATCCACCTGTGCGGCGGCGTACTCAAGGCAGGCGGTGATGTCTTCGCGCTCCAGGTAGGGGAAGTCCGCGAGGATCTCGTCTTCGGGCACCTTCGCCGCCAGCATTTCCAACACGTCCTTCACGCGGATGCGCATTCCCCGGACGCAGGGGCGTCCGCCGCATTGATTCGGGTTGAAGGTGATCCGGTCCGTAAACGCGCTCATGCCCGCACTGTATCCCCTTCGGCCCCGCTGACAAGCCCGCCATCGGTCCGCCGCCCCGTGAAAGGGATCGGCCGGGCCAATACCCTTCCAAGCGCGAACACTGGGTTAGAACGCGACCCGTTGTTGGAGCCAGGGGAGGAGAATGGAAATGGGGATGCGCTCCTGCTTCATGGAATCGCGCTCGCGGACGGTGACGGTGTCTTTGACGCCTTCGCCGCCTTCCAGCGTTTCGAAATCGACGGTGACGCCGAAAGGGGTGCCGGCCTCGTCCTGGCGGCGGTAGCGGCGGCCGATGGCGCCGGCGTCGTCGTAGAAGACGTTCATGTGCGGGCGCAGGAGGGCCAGGATTTCGCGGGCCCTGGCCACGAGGTCAGGCTTGTTTTTTAGCAAGGGGAAGACGCCGGCCTTGACCGGGGCGATGCGGGGGGCGAACCGGAGGACGGTGCGCATTTCCTTGGCGCCTTTTTCGTCGGTGACCTCCTCTTCGTGGAAGGCTTCGCAGAGGAGGGCGAGGACGGTGCGGTCCACGCCGGCGGAGGGTTCGACGACGTGGGGAACGAAGCGTTCCTTGGTTTCCTCGTCGAAATAATCGAGGGCCTTGCCGCTGCCCTGGATGTGCTGGGTGAGGTCGTAGTCGGTGCGGTAGGCGATGCCTTCGAGCTCCTGGACGCCGAACGGAAACTCGTATTCGAGGTCGTAGGTTTTTTTCGAGTAAAAAGCGCGGTCTTGTTCGGGCACGTCGAGGACGTGGATTTTCGAGCGCGGGATGCCGGCCTCTTCGTACCAGCGCAGGCGTTCCTCGAGCCAATGGTCGGCCCACTCAAAGCCGGCGCCCGGCTTGACAAAAAACTCGAGCTCCATTTGCTCGAATTCGCGGGAGCGGAAGGTGAAGTTGCGCGGATTGATTTCGTTGCGGAAGGCCTTGCCGATCTGGGCGATTCCGAAAGGCAGCTTTTTGCGGGAGACCTCGGCAACGTTGCGAAACTGGACGAAGATCGCCTGGGCGGTTTCGGGGCGCAGGTAGGTGAGGCCGGAGTCGTCCTCGACGGGGCCGCAGTGGGTCTTGAACATCAGGTTGAAGGCGCGGGGTTCGGTCTTTTCGCCATCGCACTGGGCGACCGTTTTGCTGGGTTTTTGGGGGCAGGGAGTGGTGTCGAGTTGGTCGGCGCGGAAACGGCCTTTGCAGGTGCGGCAATCGACCATGGGATCGGAGAAGGTGGCCTCGTGGCCGCTGGCGGTCCAGATGGCGCGGTTCATGAGGATGGCGCCGTCCATGCCGACGACGTCGTCGCGCATGCGGACAATGCGGTGCCACCAGAAGTCCTTGACGTTTTTCTTGAGCTCGGCGCCCAGGGGGCCGTAGTCCCAGACGCCGTTGAGGCCGCCGTAGATTTCGGAGGAGGGGAAGACGAAACCGCGGCGCTTGCACAGGGAGACGATCTTCTCCATGCGTTCCTGGTCTTTGGGGGGGGCGGGTTTGGCCATGGGATCGGGCGGTTGTGGGCTTGGGCGGTCAGGCCCGCTTGAGGACGACTTCGCGCCCGGTCTTCTGGGATTTGTAGATGCCTTCGAGAATCGCGATGACCTTGATGGACTCCGTCCAGGGAACGGGGGAGGGTTTGCCGTTGACGATGGCGTTGTGGAAGGCGTGGATTTCGGCGGTGTGCGGTTTTTTTTGGCCGGGGGCGGCCTTGAGGACGCCGTCGTGGAGGGCGCGGTTGGTGGCGGTGGCGTATTCGCCGGAGGGCCAGGCGACGGAACCGGCGGCGCCGTAGAGGCGGCAGCTCATGTCCTCGTTCTCGCGCTGGTGCTGGAGCCAGGAGGCTTCGAGGACCATGGTGGCGCCGTTGTCGAAGTGGACAAAGCCGCTGGCAAAATCCTCGACGTCGAAGCGTTTGCGGTCCCACTCGCCCCATCCGCCGGGGATCGTGTTGCCCTTGGCGAAGTTGATTCGGGCGGTGCCGGTGACGCGGACGGGTTCGGGGAACCCCATGAGCCACATGGCGAGGTCAAGGGCGTGGACGCCAATGTCCATGCAGGGGCCGCCGCCGCTGAGCGAGGAGTCGATGAACCCTGGGCTGGTGGGGAGGAAATTGCGGCGGAGCGCGTGGACGCGGGCGTGATAGACCTGGCCGAGGTTGCCGGCATCGACGAAATGCTTCAAGGAGACGGCCATGTCGGAGAAGCGCTGGTGTTGGGCGGTCATGAGGAGGCGCTTCTTGCGCGCGGCGGCGGCGCCCATTTTGCGGACCTCGGCGGTGGAGACGGCGAGGGGCTTTTCGCAGAGGACATGTTTGCCTGATTCAAGGGCGGCGACGACGGCGGGGGTGTGGACGCGGTTGGGGGTGCAGATGTCCACGGCGTCGAGGCCGAGTTGGAGGAGCTTTTTGAAGCTGGAAAAGGCGTGGGGGATGCCGAACTCGGCGGCGAAGGCCTGGGCGCGGGCTTCATCCACGTCGGCGACCGCGACGACTTCGGCGTCGGGAATGTCCTTCCAACCGGCCATGTGGACGCTCCTGGCGATGCCGCCGGCGCCGATGATGCCGACCTTGAATTTGCTTTTCATGGAAGGCGCGAACGTAGGGGGCGGCGGGGGAAAGGGAAGGGGAAAGTTTGCCCGGCTGCGGCCGCGTGGAAAGGGCTTTTCCTTGCTGGATTGGCGCGCTTCAATGGTTTCGTGAAGTGCGCGCTTGCGGTGGTTTGCGGGCTGGCGCTGGCCGGGGCGGCCTGGGCGTCCGGGCCGGACCAACCGGTACGGACGGTGTTGTTCGTGGCGGGGGCCAAGAGCCATGGGCCGGGGGAGCACGAGCACATGCGCGGCTGCGATCTGCTGGCGGCGGCGATGAACCGCTCGTCGAACGGGGTGGCCGCGAAGGCGGTGGAAGGCTGGCCATCCGACACCTGCTTGCGGGGGGCGGCGGCGGTGGTGCTTTCCAGCGACGGTCTGGAGGGGCACGTGGCGAAGGGGCGGACGGCGGTGTTGCGTGCGCGCGTGGCGGCGGGCATGGGCCTGGGGGTGCTGCATTTTGCGTTGGAACCGGCGGACGCGGAGATGGCGGCGTTGTTTGACGAAGTCTTGGGCGGCCATTTTGCGGCGGGGCATTCGGTGAATCCAATATGGACGCTGGAACAGCCCTCGCTGGCGGAGCACCCGGTGGCGCGCGGGGTGCGGCTGGGGGCGGTCCGGGACGAATGGTATTTTCACATCCGGTTTGCGGGGGAGGTGGCGCCGGTGTTGCGCGGGTTGCCGCCGCCGGAGACGGTGGGGAAGGACGGGCCGCGTTCGGGCAACGCGCTGGCGCGCGAGGCGCTTGCCAAGGGGACGCCGCAGACGCTGGCCTGGGTGCGGGAGGCGCGGGGGGGCGCGAGTGGATTTGGGTTTACGGGCGGGCACTTCCACACGAACTGGTACGATCCTGGCGTGCTGGCGCTGGTGCTGAACATGGCGGCGTGGGCGGCGGGGGCGGATATCCCGGAGGGCGGGCTGGCGTGGGCGGCGCCGGCGCAACCGGGGCAGGCGTCCATTGACGAGGCGATCGCGCGGGGAACCCTTGAGGACGTGAAGCGGTTTGTGTTCGCCGAACCGCGGAGCGTGGAGCATGGGCGGATGGAGGGGCTTTCGCCGTTGCACCAGGCGTTGATGCGCGGGAAGGCGGAGATCGCGATCTTTTTGATCCAGTCGGGAGCGGATGGGAACCGCAAGGACCGGAGCGGCCGGACGCCGCTGCATTTGGCGGTGGAGCGGAACCTGCCGGCGGCGGCGGCGGCGTTGCTGGCGGCGAAGGCGGATCCGGGCGCGCTCGACACGACGGGTTGGACGCCGTTGCATCACGCGGCGGCAAAAAACCAGAAGGAGATGGTGGGGGCGCTGTTGCGGGGCGGGGCGGGGCCCAATACGTTAAGCGAACGGGGAGGGACAGCGTTGCACGAGGCGGCGGCGAGCGGGGGGGGCGAGGTGATCCAACTGCTGCTGGACGCCGGTTGCGATCCGGGGGTGGCGGCGAAGGACGGGACGACGGCGTTGGCGGTGGCGAAGGCGCGCGGGGACGCGGCGGTGGTGGAGCGGATCGAGAGGGCGTTGCGTGTGGACGAGTGAGGAAGCGGCGGGGGCGGCGCTTCGCAAGGGCGTGGGGCGCCTGGGGCTTATGGGCTTGTGGGCGCGGCGGGACACTGGGTCTGGCGGTGCGGCGGGCATCAGGTGGCAAGGGTGACGGCGAAAAGGGCGAGCATGCCCGAAGCGGCGGTGCGGGGACAGACGTCGATGCGTTCGATCATGCGGTTGGGGAAGGGATTCACCCACTCCAGAGTGTAAATGTGCGCAAGATTGCCGGAACGGCTTTCCACTTCGAGCAAGCGGACGGGGCGAGCCTGGGGGGTGCTCACGGGATGATATTCGGCATACCAGTCGCCGATGTTGGCGTGCGTCCGCGGGCGTTCGGGTTTGGGCATCTGGCAGGGCACCCGTTCGGCGCAGACCAAATCGACGGCTTCGACGCCGCCCGTGCGGTACACAATGTGATAGGAGGCGAACGGCGCGTTGACCCCGACATACCCGCAGGCATGCAGGAAATAGACGGCATGGGCATAATGGCGGACGGGGATGCCAACGCGCGAGGGGAGGGCCGTTCCCCGCTCGTGGGGATGCTTGGCCGAAAACGGGAGCACGACCCCGGGTCCGGCGCCGGGTCCGGCGGGTTGGCTCTCGAAGAGTATCCCGTGGAATTCCCACCGCCCAATGGGGATGGCCGGGATGGCCATTTTGTCCAACCACGCGGCGCCGGGCGACAGGGAGGCGGTGGCAACCCGGCGCAGGGGGACATGCACCCACGGGGAGGCGCCCGCCCTCGGGTAGGGGATGTCCCGGAGGAGATTCAGACGGAGATTCCGGCGGGCTGGGGCGCTTTCTCCGTCGATCCATCCCGGGTGCAGAAGGCATTCGACACCCGCGATGCCCCTGGCGGAGCCGGCGGGGTCCAGTCCGGCGATGGCGAGGTCCAGCGCGGTGCGGCCTTGTTCCTCGTCTCGCTGGTCAATCCCGGTGCAGGGGTCTGTCACATGCGGCAGATTGGCGTGCCAGGAGACAAACCCTGGGCGGCTTGAGGGGTCCGGGGCGGATGCGGCGAGTTGGCCCCAGGCGCCATCGACGAGCGAGCCGATGAAGCAGAAGTCCTCGCGCGCCGTGGAAAAACAACGGGCGAGTTCGTTTCCGCTGATGAACTCAAGGGGGAGGTCTTCCGTGCCCAGGATGGCGGCGAAGCGGATGCCCGCGTCAAAGCGGTGGTCGGGATCCAGCGAACCGGGCAGATGCACGCTGATGATCCGGCGATACCCCGCCCGCCATGCCTCAAGATAGGAACGGCGCCCGGCCTCGAACAGGTCCACGCCGACGATGGTCGCGGGCACGCGCGCGGGATCGCAAGGGCCAAGGGCGACGCAGCAAGAGCCGCCCAGGCGCGCGATCAGGCGTTTGAGGCTGTCGCTTTCGTGTCCAGACACCGACCGCATGTAGACGATCACCGCCTCCACGTTGCGCGCCCGCAGGATGCTGGAGAGTCTCTCCGGCGCGGCGTCCCGCAGGCTGAAAAAGTCCAGATTCACGCCCACCTCCGCCGCCCGCCTGGTCATGCCGCGCCAAAGCGCCAGGATGTGGCGCCATCCCGAGGGGATCACCATGCTGGCGCCGGGTGGCGCGGCATCGTACGCCGCATAGGCGTCGAGTTGTTCCGCTGCGGCCACGCAGGCGATGGTGTACCGGCAGGGCGCGCGCCCGCGCCGCCGCACGGAGCGCAAGGCCTGGGAGACGGCCACGGATGGCGCATACCCCATCTCCGCGGCGAGCGCTCGAATGCGCGCCCGGGTTGCCTCCGCAGTCCGCGGTTGGCCGTTCAGGGCGCGGGACACCGTGGCGACCGAGACACCCGCCCGCGCGGCGATGGCCCGCATGCCGTGCGCGGGAGGCGCGGGAACCGGCGCTGGCGGGTCTGGCTCAGGCCCTGTCCGCGGCCCGCGGTTGGATGGGTCGATCATGGGATTTGGCCGGATCGGATTTCCGGGAAGCCTGCGCGGCCCGGCCAGTTGGGATCAAGAAAATACGGCCCCTGGAGCATTGGGCGCCGTGGATACTCGCGACTGGGAGCCCGCGCGGCGGAGAGGTTGGGCCGCGTTGCCAGGGGGGCTGTAGGCTTGGACGAATGGCCTGGATGAATGCCGTGATAAAAGGAATCATTTTGTGGGCCGACAGCATGGGCACAACGGGGACGCGGGTTTTGAGCGGGCGAGATTTCCGGGTGTCCGCGCCTTCCAGCGTGTGCCCCTTTCGCTGCAGGCACAACCCTGGGGTGTCCGCGTAACGTTTACGCATAAATGCCCCATTTGCGGGTTGTTCGGCTCGGTGGTCCCCGTATGTTCCGGGCAATTCACTGCACACAGAAATTGCGGGAACCGAGTACATCTCAGAAAGGAAACAATCTTTTATGAAACCTCAGGACACCTCCTCCAGAATGTTCAGGGCGCGTCTCCGCGCGGCTGCCGCCGTGGCGGGCGCGTTCCTTGCGCTGGTGCCCGCGGCCCGTTCCGCGGCGCCGCCCCTCAAGCCGTACGAGATCAAGCTGAATTCCACGGCCTCCAACGAGTGGACCAGGAACGGCGGCGCCACGACGGTCCCGGACTACCAGATGAATGGGGGCGCCGGCGCGTACGAGCGCTCGTTCACCGTGCCTTCGGCGTGGGCGGGCAAGCGCGTGCATCTCCAGTTTCAATCCGTGCTGAACCGCGCGGTCATTTCCGTTGGGACATCGGCGCCAAACATCGCGGTCGCAACAAACTACGGGGCGCACTCGCTCATTGACGTGGACATCACGGCCCATGTCACGGCGGGAGGAACCTACAAGCTCAAGGTGGATTGTTCGGACATCGCCCCCATGAAGGATGCGAGCGGGATGGTGGTCTGGCCGATTGGAGGGCACCTTACGACAAGCGGCATCAACGACGACGTCTGGCTGCGGGCCTATGGTCCGGTCAGCATCGAGGACGCCCACATCAAGACCTCCTGGGCGGCCAAGACCCTCGACGTCGTCTATACGCTCCGCAACAGCGGGCCGTCCGCACAGAGCGTGACCTTGAGCGGCTCGGCCAGCCCGGCGTCGGGAGGCGCGGCCGAGAAGGAGTTTACGCGAGGCTACACGCTCGGCCCCGGCGAGACGCGGGAGGTGACGGTCTCGGAGCCATGGGCCAACCCCGCGCCATACTTGCCGGATGACCCAAAGATGTACCACCTGACCTCCATTTTGGCGGTCGGCGGGATCGAACAGGACCGCGAAACGCGGCGGTTCGGGTTTCGGGAGATCACGATTCAGGGGAACCAGTTTTTCTGGAATGGCATCCGTGTGAACCTGTATGGCGACTACCAGTCGATACCGGACACTTGGTACGTGCAGTCGTCCGCAATCCACAATCCAACGGTGTGGCCCGCCACCGTGGACAACATCAAGAGTTTCAACATCCGGGTGCTCCGGTGGCACCACAACCCGCCGCCGCAGTTCATCCTCGACGTGATGGACGAAAAAGGATTGCTGGCCTGCGCCGAAAGCCCGAACTACGCGAGATCCTTTCTCAACGGGATGACCGACGCCCAGCGGGACGAGTACGTGAACAACTTTTTCGCGTGGGTTCGCGGCTGGATCGTGAAGGACCGCAATCACCCGTGCATCTATGTCTGGGGCGCGTCCAACGAAATGACGTGGCCGGACATGGGCAAGTTCCGGGCGGCCGATCTCCAGGACATGGGGGCGGCGATCCGCGATTGGGACGACACCCGTCCGATTTGTTATGACGGGGACCGGAAGGACAACTGGTATTCCACGCCTGTGCCGGCCCAGCCGTGGGAGACCTACAACTGGCACTACCCGGAGGGGTACAACGCGGAGCCGAGCGGCGATGTGTATGGGGCGTGGAACTGGGCGCTGCAGGCGAACCGCCCGACCGGCTCGGGGGAGATGCTCCACGCCATCACCAGCAGCTCCGATCCGGCGGTCAAGGTCCGGATGGAACGCAACAAGTGGTGGCTCGGGATATGGACGCGCGGGCTGCGTTATTCGAGCTGGACGGATGTCCGCCCGGCCTGCTGGTGGTTCGCCACACGGGACGCCACCAATTCCAACCCGGCTGTCCAGATGCGGGGCATCAACCTTCGCAACTGCTACGCCCCGGTCGCCCTGTTCGACAAGGCGTACGACCGGCTCGGAATCGCACCGTTCGTGACCGGGACCAACGCGGGAGCGGTCCTGAGCACGATCTCGGGCGCCACCCTGAACGAAGGCGCCACCGCGGCGAGAACGCTGGTCCTGTACAACGACGAATTCCGCGGCAGCGCCGTAACCGTGGAGATTCAGGCGAAGATTGGTCCGACCGTCCACGCCTCCGGCACCCAGACGTATCATGTCCCGCTCGGGTCCCACATCGAACTGGCCAGTTCGTTTCAGGTGCCCAAACAGGGTGGGCAGACTCTGGATTGGGTGTTGGTGACCCGGAAGTCGGGCATCGAACGTTTCCGGGAGACCCGCCAGTTTTACATCGCCGAGACCGGGCAGAGCGGAACCACTTCCTCCGCGATCACCCTGCCCGCGGGCACGGGGAATCAACAGCCTTCGGTTTCGATGACTTCTCCGGCTTCGGGCGCCGGCGATCTTGCGCCGGCAACGGTCGTGCTCAGCGCCAACGCCGGGGATGCCGACGGCATCGTCGAGAGGGTCAAGTTTCACAGTGGCACGAATGTTTTGGCCGAGGATACCTCCGCGCCCTACACGTATCACTGGGCGGTGGGCGCACCCGGTTCGTTCAGCGTAACCGCAACCGCCGTGGACAACGACGGCGCCGAAACCGTGTCCGCACCGGTGGCCATCACGGTGTCCGCGCCGAACGCCGCGCCAACCGTGTCGATCACCGCACCCTCCGCCGGGGCATCGTTCACCGCCCCCGCCGCCATTGCGGTCACCGCCGCGGCGTCCGACACGGATGGCACGGTCAGCAAAGTTGAGTTCTTTGCGTCCGGTGGGAAGATCGGCGAGGCTTCGTCCGCGCCCTTTACGGTGACATGGACCAATGCCGCGGTTGGCGTCCATACGTTGAGCGCGCAGGCGACCGACGACGACGGAGCCACGGCGCTGTCGGAGGCTGTCAACATCACGGTCACCGCGGCGTCCGGGGGATTTTCCGGGGCGAAGATCAACTTCCAGCCCCTGGCCTCGGCGGTCCCGCCGGACTACGACATCGACGCGGGCAACCTCTACGGGGCGCGCACCAACGGGCAGAGCTAT